>NZ_WOVC01000039.1:0-24865 GCF_011378635.1 Methylosinus sp. RM1 | reverse complement strand
CCACAACTCCAGCGTCGTCTCGATCGAAGCTCCCGCCATCCCATGACCCCCGAACCGAATCATGGTGGCTCAGTGAGTCAGAAACCGTTAAAATACGCAACTGTAATGCTAAGCGCTTGGCAATCGAACGCCGCGAGGCGTAAGTCTCAACAGACCCCATGTCGGCGAGCGCGAAGCGGCCCCACAGCGATGTCGCAAGGGCGTAACTGGCTGCGTCTTCGCTCTTGTCACGCTCTTTGGTGCCGCCCAGGTCCATGGCATCACCTTGATGCATCGGAGGCATCGATGCCGGTGAGTTCGGCCGAAAGCGTCCAGAGCCGCTCGGCCTGATCGGGATCGGCGGCGTAATCTCGAACGCCGACGAACGGTTCATTTGCAGTCTCGGCGCGCACGGCAATATCGCAATCCTCGCAATAGAGACCGACAAGACCGTCGAGCATCGGCGAGGTCGCGGCCCATACTTGCGTCGCTGCGCCTTGGGCTGCCGTCTTGAAGGTCGGGTCGGCTGGCGCACCACTCGCGTCGAGCCAGCCCTCGGCGATCATCTCCGCCTGCGCCAGATGCCGCTGGAGCGGCGTGAATATCTTTCCGGGATGAAGCGAGAAGGCCTGCACGCTGGCCTCGCGCCCAAGCCGGCCGAGATGGACGGCGAATAGCGCATTCGCCGTCTTCGACTGGCCGTAGGCGCGCCATTTGTCATAGCCGCCAACAAAATGAAGGTCGTCCCAACGGATTGGCGAATTGTGGTGGCCGGCCGAAGAGACCGAGATGACACGTGCACCACCTTCGAGCAGCGCCCAAAGCGCGTTTGTCAGCGTGAAATGCCCGAGGTGATTGGTGGCGAACTGCGCCTCCCAGCCTGGTCCTACCCTCGCCTCCGGGCAGGCCATGATGCCGGCGTTGTTGATCAGAATATCGATGTGTTGGCCACCGGTGAGGATGTGCTCGGCGAAGGCGCGCACGCTGTCGAGGTGCGACAGGTCCAACGGCTCGACCGTCACGCCGACGATGTCCTTCGTAGCTGCCGCCGCTGCCGCTGGATTGCGCGCGGCAACGATGACCTGGGCTCCAGAAGCGGCAAGCGCCCTCGTCGTTTCCAAGCCGAGCCCCGAATGGCCTCCGGTGACGATCGCGCGCTTACCGGTGAGATCGATATTGGCGAGAACATCCGTCGCGGTGCTTCTTGCCCCAAAGCCGGACCCGAGTGGTTTCTGATTGTCGATCATGGTGTCTCTCCGAGAGGTGCGGTTTCGCCCGCACGTTTGCTCTCGTGAAAGATGATCCGTGGTGTCCGCACGATCCATGCCGTATAGTCCACTTTCCTTCTCGATCGTCTGGATCTTCGTCGTGGACCCCTTGTCCGATGTTCTGTCGCTTCTGAAGCCGAAAAGCGCGATCAGCGCGGGCCTCGACGCCGGCGGTGAGTGGGCGATCCGCTTTCCCCCACATGAAGGCATCAAGTTCAACGCGGTCATGCGCGGAGCCTGTTGGGTTCAGGTCGATGGGGAGCTGGAACCGCGACGGATCGAAGCCGGCGACTGCTTCCTGCTCACGCGCGGCCGACCGTTCCTCTTCGCGACGGACCTCGCATTGCCCCCGATCGAATCTCCCACCATCTATGATCAGGCTGTCGACGGCATCGCGACCTGCAACGGCGGCGGCGACTTCTTCCTGATCGGCGGCCGTTTTTCTTTCGACGGCGATCATGCCGGAATGTTGTTCGGGGCGTTGCCAGCCATCGTTCATGTGCGTGACGCCTCGAACCAGGCTGCCGTTCTGCGCTGGTCGCTGGAGCAACTGGCTGCGGAACTGAAAGATCGACCTCCAGGTGGAATGCTGATGGCGGAGCACCTCGCCCAGATCATGCTCTTGCAGGTCTTGCGGCTCTGGCTCGCCTCCGGGACGGACAAACCCGCCGGATGGTTGTCGGCGCTGTCCGATCCTCGGCTGACGAGAGCGCTCGGCGCCATGCACGCCGAGCCCGCTCGCCACTGGACGCTTGCGGAACTGGGAGCCATCGCCGGCATGTCGCGCAGCACGTTCGCAGCGCGTTTCCGAGAAGCGGTTGGACAACCGCCCCTGGACTATCTCATCCGCTGGCGCATGGTACTCGCGGCTGAACGGCTCAAGCGAACGAACGACAGTGTCGGGGAGATCGGCTTTTCCATCGGCTATGAATCCGAAGCGGCCTTCAGCACAACCTTCCGGCGGGTCGTTGGCTGTGCGCCGGGAAAGTTCCGACGAGACGACGCTCCCTGAATCTTTTCTGCCGCGCGCCGTATCCGCTGACCGCTCTCCGATAAACGGGTCGAAGTCGAACTTGCGTGTCATTCCACGGGAGGAATCTCCGCCTCCCGTGCCAAAGCAGCTTGGACGGACGCCCGCGCGCCGATCCGTTGCATATGGCGAGCGGTCGCCGGCCAACGGTCGAGATCAATCGAAAACCCCTTCATCCAGCCGAGCACGGTGAAGAGATAGGCGTCGGCGACCGTGAAGCCGTCGCCCACCAGATAATCCCGAGATGCGAGGTTCACCTCGATGAAGTCTAGGCGCCGGAACAGCCGGTCCCGGAAGATCGCTAGCGCCTCCTCTGGCAAGGCTCGATTGAACAGCGGGCTCGATCCGGCATGGACCTCGCTGGTGATGAAGTTGAGCCATTCCTGGAGCCGAACCCGCGCCAGCGTACCGGCGGCCGGAGCCAATGCCGCCTCTGGTTTCAGGTCGGACAAATACTGAACGATGGCCGGCCCTTCGCTCAGAACCTCGCCGGTCTCGAGTTCGAGTGCCGCGACATAGCCCTTCGGGTTGATGGCGAGGAAGTCCTCTCCCATGGATGTGCGTTTCGTCCGATTGTTCACGCGGACCAGCTCGTAGGGCAGTCCGAGTTCCTGAAGCACGATGTGCGGCGAGAGCGAACACGTGTCGGGCGCGAAATAGAGCTTCATCGTCGGGACCTCGCGGAGGGGATAGATCGCCGCCCACATTGGCAGGTCCCCTGAAATAATAAAAATTACTCCCATATTTTCTTGGTATAAGCTTGCCTACTATGAACCTGACCCAACTCCAGAGCCTGATCGCCGTCGCCGATGCCGGCAGCTTCACCGCAGCCGCGGACAAGCTCGGCGTCACCCAATCGGGGATGAGCCAAGCCTTAGCCGCGCTCGAAGAGAGCCTGGGAGTGAAACTGCTCGTCCGCCAGCCACGGGGCGTCGCGTTGACCGCCTTCGGAGAGCGCGCGCTCGACCATGCGCGTACGGCGCTCTCGCATCTGGAGGCGATCGAAAGGGAGGCAATGGCGCTGATCGGCGAAGAGACCGGCGCCATCCGTCTGGCGGCCTTCCCGAGCGTATTCGCCACGCTCCTTCCGCCTTTGCTTCGGCGTTTTCGCACGCTCCATCCGGGCATCGATCTCGTGCCGCTCGAAACCGACGACCTGGAAGTGGAGGCATGGCTCGCGGCGGGATCGATCGACCTCGGCGTCGTTCTCAACCCGTCTCCTGCCAGAAATGCCGTTCCGCTCGGACGGGATGCCTGGGTTCCGATCCTGCCGGCGGCGCATCCCCTGTCACGGCGACCTTCGGTCTCGTTGGCCGAACTGGCAGCCGCGCCCTTCGTTCTCGCCACCGGCGGGTGCCATACGAACGCCCGCTCGCTTGCCGACGCGGAAGGATTGACGCTCCAGAACGTTGAGATCGAGGTGCGCGACTGGGCGAGCGCGATTGCCCTGGTTCGGGAGGGCGCGGGCGTTAGCCTCGTGCCGAAATCCACGTTGCCGGAACAGCGCCGCGGCTTCCGGGTTTCGAAGCTCGCTTCGCCGTTGCATCGCGAGTTCGGACTCGTCGCTTCGCCAATGCGGCCGCTCTCAAGGGCCGGAAACCTGTTCGTCGAGGTGGCACGTCGCTCGGCCGCGCCGACCTCGCCATAGCGCAGGACGATCGCGCGGGCTCATGACGGCTCTGACGCGATTTTTCGTCGCAAGCCGGCTTGGCGAGGACGGTAAATTGCTCATGCCCGCAGGCGGCGATGCGGCCCCCCGCTCGGGCCGTTCCTATCAGAATCGGTTATTGCGCGGAGCGCCGCCGCGTCCCAAAGAAGACTGACGTTTCTGTTGGTATCGAAAAGCGCTTCCAATATTCGTGGGTCGAACGCAAATCCTGGGCCGGCTCTTTGTATAGTACGCATTCGCGCCAAAGCGCTGTCGTTGGTCTCCTCGGGCTTATAGCTTCGTTTCGAACGAAAGGCGTCATACACATCCGCCACGGCGGTAATTCGCGCCGCGAGTGGGATTTCGCTTCCGACGCACCCCTTGGGATAGCCCGAGCCATCGAATCTCGTATGATGCCATCGCGCAATATCGGCGGCCAAAGCGCCGTCTGGAGCCGATGAGGAGGCGAGAATATCCGCGCCGCTCTCCGCGTGCGTTTCGACAATCGCGCGCTCGTCGGATGTTAGGACGTCCGGAGACATCAAGATTCTGGTCGGCACCGCCAGTTTCCCGAGATCGTGAAAGTAAGCGGCTCGAGAAAACTGAGCGGCACTCGCTTCATGGCCGATGACGGACGCGAGATGCGCGACCAGAGCGCTCACCCTGTATGAGTGGAAAGCCAGCCCGAGCCCCGGCGTAGATTGCTCCGACTCCGCTATTCGCCTGGACAAATTCGAGAAAGCGTCAGTGGGAATCGAGCACAAATCACTCTCGGGACGCATTAAGTTCGGCTTCCTTCCATGGGTTCGATAGTTTTCTAACGCCCATTAAATGCGGCAATGCGACGAATGTGAGGCAATGAACTATGCTTTACTCTATAACCCGTAAATTCTGCTGGCGGCATAAGCACGGAGCGACGAAACGCGGCAGAGAGTTTTTTATTTTATTCACATTCTATTTACCTTTGAGCATTTTCTTGCCGGCGCCGAAAGTCGTTCTGGCAACGCCCCTGTGTTGTACACGGCTCCAGACCGCTGGAAGGCGCTGAGGCTCGACCGCGCTTACTTTCAGCCAGGTGGGTATGTCGGCTTTCTGCGTAACCGGTCGTCCGCCCGGCGGGCGGGATCCGGCTGCAATGGGTCAAACTTTCACGTTCGTTTACTGTAAGGATGCGGAGGAGCGGACGTTCGAGCCGAGGTGCCTCCGCTATAAGCCTATTGCCTCACCTTTCGCCCCTTAGCAAGCCGATGGCCGCGCCCAAAAGGCAGAGCGCTGTCATGTAATAGAAGGGCGCCGTGGGAAGGGCGCGCTCTCCGACCAAAAGGGCCATCAAAGGCGGCGTCGTTCCGCCGATGACGGCATAGGCCGTGTTGTAGGACAAAGCGAATCCCGTGAATCGCAGTTCGGGCGGGAAGCTGCGGATGATCAGATAGGGGGTGAGCGTGATCGTCCCGATCACGAAACCGCCGATCGCATAGAGATGCAGACTCCATGCGCCGCCATTACCGAGGGAGAAGCCGAGCGCGGCGACAACCGCCGCCATCGCAGCGCCGCCGATCGCATAGGCTTTCCCGCCGCCGATGATATCCGTCACGCGGCCCACGAAGACGCTGCCGAGGATCAGTAGCGTTATGGACCAGCAGTTGGCGGTGAAGACATCCGCCGCCCGATAGTCGAATTGCGACTGAAGATAGGTGGGCAAATAGAGAAAATAGGTCACGAAGACGCCGGCGAATACACAGGTCGCGGCCATGGAGACGAGAACCTCGGTCTTGCAGCGCGTGAAGACGAGCGAGATCGGCAGTCGGGCGTCAGCGACACGCCGCTCGCGAAGCGCCTCGAAGACCGGCGTCTCCCGCAAATGCTTCCTCAGATAGACCGAGATCAGGCCGAAGACGCCGCCGAGGATGAAAGGAATGCGCCAGCCCCAGGCGACGAGATCATCTGCGCTCAGGCTTGCCGTCAGTATTTTGGCGGTGAGCGCGCCCATCAATATTCCGCAGCAAAGCCCGCCCATCAACAGGCCGCAGGCGAAGCCCACCCGGGATTTGTGGACATGCTCGGCGCAGAAGATCCATGCGCCGGGCACTTCTCCGCCCACCGACAGCCCTTGCAGCAGTCGGCAGAACAGGAAGAGGAGCGGAGCGGCGAAGCCGATCGTCTGGTAATCGGGCGTCAGGCCGACCAGCAGCGTGGGAAAGGCCATCAGGAAGAGGCCGAGCGCGAACATTCTCTTGCGGCCGACGCGGTCGCCGAAATGCGCGAAGACGACGCCGCCGATCGGGCGCACGAGATAGCCGGCGGCGAATATGCCGAAGACCTGTAGCTGCGAGAGCCATTGCGGGCTGTCATGCGGGAAGAAGACCGCAGCGAGGGTCTTGGCGAAGAAAACGCCGACGATGAAATCATAATATTCGAGCGCGCCGCCGAGAGACGCGAGCGCCAGCGTCTTCGCCTGTTCACGAGAGAGACCGCGCAACGCTTCGATTTCGCCGGACGCCAGAGGACGGGTTTGGACTGTCATGGGTCTGTTCCGATCAATCAATGTCGCGCGCCGCGCTCGAAGGCTTCGTCGCCGTCACCAGCATATCGACGCCCTCGCGATAATTGGATCGCACATCGGCGAAGCCGAGAGCGCGCATCGTCGACAGAGTCGCCGAAGAATACATGAGACGATCGGCGGACTCGTCGCTGAAGAGATGCAGGATCCAATCCTCAAGGAGATCATAGCGCTTCGCCTCGCCAAAGACCTTGAACCAATTGCGGACGTCCGCCCGGGTAGATGCGAGCTGAAGATCGTGATCATCCAGCGCGAAACGATCGCCATTGACGAACAGGCCGCCCGGCTCGAGAACCCGTAGGATCTCCGCGAAGAGCTCGCGTCTGTAGCGATGATCGAAATTATGGATGGCGTAATTGGAGGCGACGATGTCGACGCTCGCGTCGGGCAGCGCTCTCAGATAGACGAGCGCATCGCTCTCGATGAATTCGACGCGGCCGGCGCGGGCATAGGAGGCGAGATTTTCGCGCGCCTGATTCAACATCGCCGGCGAGGCGTCGACCGCCAGAAGGCTCAGATCATCACGCTGCGAGAGCAGCGACCGCGTGCTGGTTCCCGTGCCGCAGCCGATCTCCAATGCCCGCAGCGCGGCGCCGGGCCGCCAGGCTGCGACAGTCGCGCCGAGATTCGCTGTCACCGTCACGATGTTGGGGCAGATCATCGGGAGGAAATCATATTCCTCGCCGATAGGGCCGGTAAAAAGATTGTCGTCGCCCGCCGAAGCCATGATCGTCGTCCCTTTTGCCCGTCTGCTTTTGCCGCAGGCTCCTCCCGATGTTTTTTCTGCCCGATCGCGGTGAGCCAGGATGCTCGTTCGCGAGCCGTTTCGATATCGGCTCCCCATTGGGAGGAGTCGACATCCATTTCATCGGTTGATAGGATCATCCTATGTTTATCTGCCGCCGTCAAGCTCGCGACCGCCCCGTCATCGACTGGGGAGGACCGGCGTCTTCTGATATGAGGTCGAAAATGTCGTCCCCGACCACGATTCCGCAGGCGCCTCGGCGTTCGCTCGTCGAGTCCACGATCGATCTGATCCGCGCTCAGGTCGAAAGCGGCGCTTGGAAAGTCGGCTCGAAGATCCCCAACGAGCAGGAGCTAGCCGACATGCTCAATGTGGGCCGGAACACGGTGCGCGAGGCGATCCGCGTTCTCTCCCACGCGCAGGTTCTCGAAGTCCGCCAGGGCGACGGCACTTATGTGCGAACGAATGTGGATGCGGCCGAGACCATGCTCCGGATCGGCCGCTCCAGCCTGCGAGAGCATTATGAGCTGCGGGCGATGCTAGAAGCCGAGGCGGCTCGGCTCGCCGCGATGCACCGCTCGGAGGCCGACGTCGCATTCTTGAGAGAGCTGCTGAGCCGGCGTGGCGAACGCAGGGATCATGCGGCGCGCGAGGATTTCGTCGACGCAGACATTGCGTTCCATGGAGCCATCGCGCGCATGTCTGGCAATGCGGCGCTCGCCGAGCTCTATCGCTATTTCGCGGGCTCCGTGCGCGTCTATATGTCGGAGGCGCTGGACGAAGGCGACCTCCCCAATCCAGGGCTGGACCTCCATGCCATCATCATCGATGCGATCGAGCGTCGCGACGGCGACGCGGCGGCCGCAGCGGCGCGCGCGGTGGCGACTCCCGTGATCGTTGCGCTTTCGACGGGCGGGGCGGAGCTCTCGAAAAGGTGAATATGCTTCGGGACGAGCGGAGATTGATGTTCCGCGGACTCTGTACGCTATCGAGCGCTGCGCCCAGAGCGATGGCAAGGTCCGTTCCAGGGCATAACACCGCGTTCGCCATCCCCAGCGAGGAGGACGCGCCATAAGCCGACCTTCCGCACAAAGAGGATGAACTAAAGCGTATTCTGCGATGTTGCGTACCATCGGCGCATCCGAATCTCAGGCGGGCATTCTCCAAATTCACGAGTTTCGGTGAGTGCGTTTGTTGGAGGCTTCGTCGATGCCGCGGCTCGTGGCGATGTCGCCACACGTTGATGGAACGCGGACACGAAGGCCTACCCCTCTTTCGTCTCAGCGCGGTACTCCAATATATCGCCGGGCTGGCAGTCGAGAACCTTGCAGATCTTCTCGAGCGTGTCGAAGCGCACGCCCTTGACTTTTCCCGATTTCAGCAGGCTGACGTTGGGCTCAGCGATGCCGATATGCGCGGCGAGATCGCGCGAGCGCATCTTGCGCTTGGCGAGCATCACGTCGAGGTTGACGATAATCGGCATCTTACACAAACCGCTCATGCTCGTCGACGAACTCGGCGGCGGTCTCGAGGATCACGCTGAGCGCGAACACGCAGCCGCAGAACAGCAGATAGAAAACATCCTGGGGATTGATCCAAGCGTAAGCGGGCAGCTTGGCGAGGAGCTCGGTCGAAATAAGCCCGAAGATGAAGGGGCGCACCCCGATGTTGAACACCGTGGCAGCCAAGCCTGTCAGTGCAAAAAGACGCAACGCCTCCGCCGCCTCGATGGAGAACACGCGTCCGTCGAGATAGATCCCCGTGAGACGCCACAAGCGCGCGGCCGCAAGCACGGCCAGCGCCCAGGTTGATAAGGCGATCGACGTCGAGGACCAATAGCCCAGAGCGGATACGCTCTCAGGGTCCAGGCCATAGAGCTTGTGCATGGTCTCCAGACTGTCGGTGCGATGGCCCCAGTTCCAGCTCGTCAGCCCGAGTCCGAAAACGACCCAGGCCGCAGCGACGAGGCGAATCGAAAAGCAGGCCCAACGCAGCTTCGCATTGAGTGCGACGAGCTCCACGGATGGCGGTGGGGCGCTCTCATCGATGGCAATGGTCATAACCCTCATCCTTTTTCGAAGATCCCATTGAACGGTTCGACACAGTCGCAAGGCGACCGCGCTCGAAGCTCAGACGAACCGCGCGTGCTCGCTGGCGATTTCCGCAGCGGTCTTGAGAATCACACTGAGCGCCAGAGTGAAGACGCAGCACAGCACGAAAAATACATCAATCGGAGCCAACCAAACATCCATCGGTAACTTGACAATATGCTCGGCCAAGATAAGCGCGGCGGCGAGCGGCAGCGTCGTGAGGTCCACGATCGTGGCGGCGAAGCCCCACAGGGCGACGAGGCGCAAAGTTGCAGCAGCTTCGACTGAAAAGACTCTCCCTTCCAGATAAATGCCCGTGAGCCGCCAGAGCTGGGCGACGGCGATTGCAGCCAACGGGAATTTAAGCATCACGACCGTCACGGCGCTCCAGTATCTGAAATCGGAAACTTCAGCCGGGTCCAGTCCGTAAAGACGGGACATTCGCTCGAGAAGCGCGGTTCGGTCGGTCAAGTCCCACAAAATGATCGCCGGCTCGAAAACGATCAAAACCAAAGCGGCCAGGCGGATTGAATGGCATGCCCAACGCAGCTTTGGGTTCAGTGCGAGGAGCCGCATGGAGTTGATCGGCGCGCTGTCGTGACTCGTGTCGTTGCTCATGGTCGCGATCCTCGTTTTCGCGGAATAGCTCCTGCAAGCCGAAATTAGACGATTTGCGCGTGATCAACAGCGCTCTCGACCGCTGTCCCTTGCCAAACGGGCGGCCCTGCGATCTCCGCCCTCGCACCGAGCAAAATTCGCGACCTTCCATAGCATAGGCGTTGGCCCGGTTACGCACGCGCCGCTCCGGAATACCGTGGGCAGCTCGAAGGGGGCGTTCAAGCTGCGGGCTCGTCGCCGCAGCCGGTGACGAGCAGTCGAGGGACGGCTCCGAGAGCGAGGCGAAGAGCGACCGGCTTGCTCATAATTACGCTCCTCCAGGATCGGATGATCATTGACACGATATAAAATTAATGTCAAACATAATACTATTAACCCACAGCATGGGCAGGAGCCCATCCTGCGAAAAGCCGTCTGGGCGCTCCGCTGCGGCGAAGGCCAAATGATTACTCGAGCGAAGGATACGATATGAAAACCGGGATCATCGTCTGCTGCACAGCTCTGTTTTCTTTCGGCGCAGCGAACGCCGCGGATCTGCCTGCCCGCAAGGCGGAGCCCGACTTCGTGCCATCGCCGGCGCTTTTCTACGAGGGCTTCTATGTCGGTGCGCAAGCCGGATTCGCCGGTTTCGGAGACCGCGTGCAATCGGTGCTTGCGTCGAACAATGCTGTTCTCTTTTCCAAGACCGCAAGTGGCGGCAGCTTCATCGGCGGCGCCCACGCCGGCTACGATTGGCGCTACGGTTCCCTCGTATATGGCCTCGTCGGCGACATCTCGGGCGCCCGCGCCCGCGCCTACACGATCGACCCCATTTTCGGTTATGGCGTACAGAACACGATCGACGGTCAGGGATCGATTCGCGGACGCTTGGGCTTGAACTACGAGCGCGCGCTGCTTTACGTCACCGGCGGTTTGGAACTCGCGCATATCGAGCGGTCCTATCAGGCGCCCCTCGGCTCGATGACCACGAATTGGTGGTCGGTGACGCCGACCGTCGGCGCCGGCGTCGAATATGCCCTCGATACGCGCTGGAGCGCACATGTCGAAACTCGGTGGTTCGGCGGGCACACGCGAGCCGAGGCCGTGAATTTCGCACAGCCGGCGCTGGCGACGCGACACGCACAGGGCGAAGGCTCGCTGACAGCGGGCGTGAGCTATCATTTCGGCAAATGAGCGGCGATCGGGCGCCTCGTAATTAGTGGATTTCGTCAAGATGATGCGGCCGCGCCGCTCGAGGAGGCCCCTTCGGCGCGGCCAATCACAAATAGACTTCGAACCTCGCCTACCGCTCGAGAACTGTCCCCATGGTTTCGAAGCTCGCGATTTTTCTGATCTGCCTGACGATGGCGACGTTCAGCGTCGTCGCCGCCGAGGAAAGTGTAGCGCCGACCGCTCCGCCGTCGGCGCAGCTCAACCTCGTAAAGACGAAGAAAACTAAAGCCAAAGCGGCTGCGCCGCTTTGTCCACGCGGCGGGCAATGGAAGGATGATCCGACTTGTTTCGACTTCAACGATCTGCCGATGCGGGCCAAAACCAAGGGTCACGACGGGAGAGCGGGCAACAGCTCCATGGCGCCGACTCTGTTCTTAAAAGGCCCAGGGCCGGCTCTCATCAACGATCCGAACGTAAAGCCTCCCCGAGGCGGCTCGGTCGGACTTCGATTTCGGTTCTGAGCCAGCCTATCCGGCGACGGCGGATCAACAGCGCGCCGAGCACAATAAGGAAGGCGGCGAAGAGGGCGGGCGCCGATACCCAATCGTGTTCGCTATATGGTTTTGGGGCAACCCAAATCTGGTGACTTTAGGCACCGCGCTGAATTCGATCATTCAGCGGCGAATATATCTCATGAACAGCGGTCTGGAATTTCGTGCGAAATGTTGGCGCGAAAGGGTGGGGCTTTGTCGTGACTCGACCGGAGCCATGGCAAGGTCCGACTTGGGTCACAGTTCCTCCTTCGCCGTCGGGAACGGGGAACTCACGCCATAAGCCGTCACTCGTCGCGGACGACCAGAGGGGCCGCTTTCCCTGGTGTTCGCGGACATTCGTCGCGTCGGATCGCCTGAACACGGACGTTCGAGCGCTACGCGGGCGCGACTATGATGTTGGTCCTCGCCGACTTATCGACGAGCTAGACTGCGCTGCCCCATCAATATGGGACGCTCTTATTCAACCGGGAAACGCGGCGTGCAGCAACGCCATCGCTGTCGCTCTCGAAGCGGCGAGCTCGGCGTTCCATCGCTCCAGAATCTCCGCATCCGGCGCATCGCGACCTGCGAATTGCGCGAGATATTCCGCACGGTCGGCTTGGCGAGTGGAAACAGGGACCGAACCGGCGAGTCGACGCGCCTCCGCGATTCGCTCGGCTTCTTTACCTGTCGCATTGCCGAGCCGAGCCTCTGCGTCGTGGATAGACCGCCAGAGCGACGTCACCTCGGCATGGCGCGTCGCGAAGGCGATGTCGAATAGCGCACGAACGATCCCCGGCCGATGACGTCCGAGGTCGAAGTCATAGTCGAAAATATTCTCGCTGCGCAGGTCGAAAGGATTGATGAGAGCCTCGCTCCTGGTCGGATGATAGGCGTCGGGACGCGCCGGATGCCGTACGCTGTCCGCTTCCAGTAATATTTTCTGTCCGTCGCAGGAGAGGACGAAGTCGACGAAGGCCTTCGCCGTATCGAATTTCCGGGTCGACGAGGTGACGGCGATATTGCTCGGCAGAAATGCGGTGCGCGCTGGATAGGCGAAGGCGATCGGCGCGCCATTGGCGCGAGCCGAGAGCGCCAGGAAATCGATCGTCGACGTCCTCGGCGGTCAGGGCGCGACGTTCGTCTGGCGGCACGGCCTACATCCATATTGGTAGCATCTCGTATTGTTTCGCATATTTCTGACGCAGCGTCACCTGGTTTCGATCCCTTCATGTTTACACTGACGCTTTTCCATCGCATTTGAAGCCACGTCTTCGAGGCTAGCGAAACGCTATCTTCGATTTCATCTTATGTCGTTCTGTTTCGCGTATTGCGCGGCACATTGCGATCTGAAACCCGTCGGAGGTCCCCTATGCCCGTTCCGTCAGAGTCCGCGTCGTTCTCCACTGTGGGCGCGAGCGGGGGAAGCAATCGGCTCATGACAAAACCGAGGCAGGCTTTCGCTTTCATCGGCGGCGCAGCGATTGGCGCGCTCGGCGGGCTGATCGGTCTCGGAGGCGCCGAATTTCGACTGCCGCTGCTCATCGGGCCGTTTCGATTTCGCGCCCTCGAAGCGGTCATCCTCAACAAGGCGATGAGTCTCATCGTCGTCGCGACCGCTCTGCCGTTTCGCGCCGCGTCTGTCCCTTTTGCAGCTGTCGCCTCCAATTGGCCGATCATTCTCAATTTGCTCGCAGGCAGTCTGGTGGGCGCGTGGCTCGGAGCGGGATGGGCGACGAAGCTGAGCTCCCGCAACCTCTACCGAATCCTCGCCGTGCTTCTGGCGCTGATCGCCGGAGCGCTGGTCTTCGGCCATGGCGCGACGGCGACATCCGCACATCTTTCGGGACTATTGCTGATCGTCGCCGGTGTGGTCGCGGGCTTCGGCATAGGGATCGTCGCCTCGCTCATGGGAGTCGCGGGAGGCGAGCTGCTGATTCCGACTCTGGTGCTGCTCTTCGGCGCCGACATCAAGCTCGCCGGCAGCCTCTCGCTCGCCGTGAGCCTGCCGACCATGATCGTCGGCTTCACTCGTTACAGCCGCGACAGCGCCTTTGGCGTCGTGACGCACAACAAGGCGTTTGTCCTCATCATGGCGTCGGGCTCGATAGTGGGAACTTTCATAGGCGGACGTCTTCTCGGGAGCGTGTCGGACCAGCTCTTGATCCCGGCGCTCTCCCTGATTCTCGTGGCATCGTCGGTGAAGGTCTGGCGCCACGAGTAAATCGGCGAGAGTGCCCGCTCTTCCTCAAAACGACGACCTCCTTTCGCCTGGACACGGCAATGTCTCCTATCGGCGCAGCCGGACGTTCGCCGTTCGTATGGCCCCGGTTGCAAAGGGTCGAGTTCCTCGTTCGCCGTCCCGAGCGAGGCGGACCTGGACCGAGCGACTGTCCTCTTTCCTCGGATTTCGCGGACTCTTCGCAGCGTTGGATATCCTGCGGCCCGCTTGAAGGTCTCGTGGCCCGACTTGCTTCCGGATGACGGCCGGCGGGCCCAGCGCGCTCGGCCGCGATCGACGTAGACCGCGACGAGCAGAGCCGATCGCGCCGAAAAGCGGCGCCGCGACTTGAGCCTGCTACTTCGCGCCTTCTGAAGCGAAAGTAGACAGCCAACGATGCAGCTCGGCATAGGCTTTCACCCAGCGAGGCAAGACCCCTACCGTGAACGAAACTCCGACAGCGCCACAATCGGAACGAAATTGTAATCAGCGAAGATCGCCTGCGCACTCGGCGTCATGAGATACAGCGCGAAGCGCGCCGCCGCGGCCTGCCGCTCAGGAGATTTGTCGCGCAGCAACGCCAAGGCGTAATCGGCGCGTATGGCCAACGCCTCCGGGACGGGAACGCTGACGAGTTCGGGGTCGGGGTGAATGTCCCGCCGGCTGCAATAGCCGATGAAAAGATCGACCGATCCGTCGAGAAGGAATTTCTTTGTCGGCGCGGAGCCGCTTTGTGGGACGCCCCGGTTGGTCTGCGCCGGTGGCGGCTCGGGAGGGGCGCCGCCTACGAGGGCGCGCGCTTTTTCGCGGAGGATCTGCTCGGCTCCCCGACGCACGGTCTCGGCTTTGGCGAATAGAGCCATGGCGTAATCGCCGCCCGGATCGGCTTTTGGAGTTGATGTTCCGATTTTCGTCGCTGGATCGAGCATGTAGTCGAGAAGTTGGGCCTGCGTCAGCGGATGATCGGCGCGCGCCGTCGCACAGAGCGAGTTGCTGATGAAGACGACAGGCGGGGCCGCTTTACCTTCTGCGGCGAGGCGCTGTGGATGCTGCCGATCGGCGGAAAGAAAGAGATCGGCTTCATTGCCTCTTTCTATGGCTTCGCGCAGCAGGCCCGAAGGGCCGAAGACCATGGCGATCGTCTCGCCTGTCTCCTGCTGGTAGCGGGCGGCGATCGCGGACAATGCGCCGCCGAGGCTGCCCGCTGCATGAATGTGAATCGGCGCGCCGCCGGGCGCCTCGTCAGCCGAGCATGGCGCGAGCGGCGAAACGAGCAGCGACAGAATGACGAAGCGCCGGATGTGTGAGATCGGCATGTTCAAAGCTCCATCTGCATGGAAAGACGCAAGCTGCGTGGCGCGCCGAGCGCGCCTGTGCCGAAATCCGTGCTGTTGTAGCCGTTCTGGCCGGTCGGCGCGACATTGGCCCAATAATGCGCATTGGCGATATTGTAGACGTTGAGCCGCCATGTCACCGCTCGGTCGAGCAGACGCGTGCTATAGCGCAGGCCGAGATCGGCGACGGTGTATCCGTCGACAAAGGTCGTGTTGGCGTAATTTCCGGGCCGGCTGCTGGCGAAATTGATATTGGCGTTGACGGCGAGCCCCGGAACGAACGGGATCTGATAATCCATCAAAATGTTGAACACTACATGAGACAGGCCAAGAATCTGCTTGTCGTTCGTCAGCGCCGAGCCGGTTTCGTAGAGCCTCGGATTCAGCAGCGACAGGCCCGCGAAGATGGTGAGATCGTCGGTCGCCTTTCCCGACGCCGTCAGCTCGACGCCGCGATTGATCTGCTTGCCGTTGACGCCATAAACATTTCTGACCGTATAGGCATAGGGCCGCTCGATCTGGAACAGGGCCGCTCGCAGATCGATGCGGTCGAGATCGATCTTATAGCCGAGCTCCCATTGTCGGGCGCGGTAAGGCGCGAGGATGGCTCCGGCGTTGGCGACGCCATTGGGCGCCGTGTCGCCCTGCTGGAGATTTTCCGAATAGGTGACGTAAGCGGTCTGATTGCGCGTCGGCTTGAACATCAAGCTCGCCGTCGGGCTCACGCCGCTCGTGTCGTAGGTACTGGTCGTCACGCCGGCTGCGTTCAGGTTTCGCGCGTGAATCCAGCTCTGCGACAGAGCGAATTGCGCCGACCAGAGCTCGTTGAGGCCGATGACGTCGCCGATGGTGATCGATTGCTGAGAGGTCTCGACCGACAAAAAGCGGTTCTTGAAGTCGGGAAAGGAGCGCGCGGCGAACAGGGTCGGATTGGCGAGATTTGCGCTGCCGAGCGTGACCGGGCCGAGCACATAGGGCCGATAGCGGTCCCAAAAAAAGCCATTTTCGGCGATGACGAAATCGTGCGAGAGAGGGCCGGTGAGGAAGCGACCGTTCATTGCGGCCTGATGGCTCAGCACAGTATCCAAGGAAAATGTGGTTGTCGCGGCTGTTGTCGTGTAGTTTCCGAGATTGTCGGTCAAAGTGTTGGTCGGAACAGTCGAGGCGCGATCGTTGGATTGACGCAGCAGCCCCAACGTCAGGCGCCAGTTCTGATCGAAATCATGACGCAGCTTGCCGCTGAAGATCGCCGTCTGATTGTCGTCGCCGCCGAAGGTCTGGCCATAGCCTGGACGAGTCGGATCGGGCGCCGCGGGAAAAATCGTGGCGTTGCGGCCGAGCGCGAATGTGCCGGGCAGATTCTTCGTCACGAAATTGTAGAAGCTGGCGTTGGTTTCGAGAACGGTGCTCGGCGACGCGTGAATGTCGAAAGCGAGGCTCGCCAGCTGCCGCTTCGACTGGCTGCCGTCGACATAGATTTCGCCATTCTGCTCGAGCAGATTCACCCGGTAGCCGAAACGGCGCTCGTCGTCGAGAAAGCCGCCGAGATCGGCGTGTCCGAGCCAAGCGCTCTGAGACAGATAGGAAAACGTGATCTCGCGCAATGGCTTATCCGTCGGCCGCTTGAGCACATAGTTGAATGTGCCCGCTGGATTGGATGGGCCATAGAGTGCGCTCGACAAGCCGTTCAGCACCTCGATTCGCTCGAACTGCTCCAGCGGATAATCCGTCGTCGCCGCGATATTCAACCCGTCGATGCGTGTGTTCTGCACCACGCCCGCCTGCATGCCGCGCGTCTGCGGACGAATGTTTTCGCCTTGCACCGAAGGAATGAGCCGAAAGGCCTCGCGCAGACTGAGCAATTGCTGATTCTTCACGAGATCGGCGGATACGACGTCGATCGAAAGCGGCGTATCGACGAGGACCCGGTCGCCGAACGGTCCTACGTAGCCAGTCTTCACGCGATAACCGCCGTCCACAGTCGCAGCATCCGTTGCCGCGCCGACGCTTGCGGCGATGTCGACGGCCGGAAGCTCGGTCGGCGCATCCTGCGCGCGGACCGCTGAGATCGAAAGCGCGGCAATGCTGACATGGGCGACCAAAATTTGGATCGCGCCGAGCCGTCCATGGTTCCCCAAAAGGAGGATGTTCATCCTATGTCGAGCGCCTCGCCGAAGGGCCTCGATCGACATGGCAACTGTTGCACCCATCCGCATGCGCTCCTCGTTATCTGCGAGCCCTTCGATTCGGCCTCCCGGGCATAAGAAGTCCATTGGTTATGTATTTCAATTACATAAAAAATGCAGCCCGACGAAATTTTGAGCACGATAGTGAGGCGGCGCGATCCTCGGGAATGCGCCTCGAACGGCTTGCGTTCGGAATGACTCTGCGAACGCGGGATGGGCGAGCGGGAATTGTAGGCCAGCGGAGTTCAGCCGACTCTATGCTCGTCGACGACCGCCTCCTTGCCGGCGCTCGTTTTGGCGATCGAGATTACATTGTCGGGGTGTCGTTCAAATTTCGACGCATCTGATTGGCCTATAGAGGCTGTGCGCTGCCTGAGATGATGTGTCCGCATCCGCGCGCTCGCGGCATAAGGAAAGCTATTTGCGCGCGCTTTAGCCTATGCTCGCTTTTTTTAAGTCCGTAGCCCCCCAAAAAGCAGCGACGTCTTCGCGGCGCCGACGGAGCTATTTCGGCTGGTATCGATTAATTTGCGTGTCGTTCCGCGCAGGTGACGAGCGGATCCCGCGATCCCCTGTTGTGGCCGGAAGGCGCCATAATCAGCTGTTCGTCGTGGACGGCGAGACGGTCCGCGTTCTCTGGATTTCGCGGACCTTCGCGCAGCCGGGCCGCCTGGATATAGACGTTCGTATCCCGGTCGGCCAGGCCGAAGATCTCGTGGCGCGGTTTGCTCCCGGACGGTCGCGGCATTCGCTATGCGTGGTCGGCTATACGCGTTAGCGCGCAGCGGCGTCGACGATCGGCGACGGGGGCGTGCGATCGTATGCCGAGCGCTCGCTATGGCTCGCTCTGGCCATGTCTACGCTGGCCGGAAGGCGCCGATTTGGCCGCACGTCTCTTCTTCCACCAGATATAGACTCCCGTCCCGGAGAGCATCATGATTGCGAGCCCCAGGACGCAGACGAAGATACGATAGGGCAGGCCGAAGACGCGCGCCATATGCAGGGCGGCGAGCCAATTGGTGACAGTGTCGCCGCTGCGCAGCCCCGACGGCAGGCTCAACGTCACCAGCTCGCCCGTATAGGCGTCGAAGAGAACGGAAGTCGTCGCGGTGCGTTCGCCGATATCCAGGCTCGATCGCACGCGATATTGAATGAGGCCCTTGGCCGGCTTGAAGTAGAGCGCATCGGCTCGCTCGATGGAAAAGCCACGCTCTCGCGCCTGCTCGGCCATCAGCCGCTCGCCGACGGCCTGCGCCTCCTCCCATTCGAGCATTTTGCTCGCGCCCTCGCGCGGCGGCTGCGCGGGCCATTGCCAGGGCGGCGGCGCATAGTCGAAGACCAGCTTCGTCACGCCGGTGTAGACGCTGTTCAAATTGAAGAAGACACTGGACCAGGCGAAGACGAGCAGCATCGCCCACAGCCACAATCCGCCGGCGCGATGGAGATCGAAATTGATGCGATAGAAGGAGCCGGAGAGCTTGACGAGAAAGGCCGGCTTCCAGCGCGTGAAATAGCCGCGCGAATTGCCGGGGCTCGCGCGCGGCAGCGTCAGATAGAAGGCGACGAAGCAATCGATCGTCCATAAGAGCGCGACGATTCCGAGGATCCAGGCGCCGGTCGAATCCATCGCCAATTGATAGTGCAAGCTATAGATGAAAGGCATGATGTCGGCGGCTCGGGCGGGAAACGCGCCGAGACGGCCGCGGCGGCCGAGATCCTCCCCCGTCACCGCGTCGAGGGTCACGGCGCCGAAGCCGAGCGGCTCGGCGCCCGGCGCCGCCTGCATGGTGACGCGGGCCGCGCCGGATTCGCCGCCGAGATAGACGGCGACCGCGCGCGCCTGCGGAACGAGGCTCTCCGCGCGCCTCGCGAGGGCGGCGGGCGGAAGCGTCTCGCCATGCAGTCCCGGATAGGCCTCCGGCGCGATCCAATGGCTCAGCTCCCCATAGAAGGCGAGCAACGCCCCGGTCAGTCCAACCAGGATCAGAAAGCCCGCCGTGACGAGGCCGACCCAGCGGTGGAGCCAGACGAAGAGGCGACGCGCATCGGCGCGCGTCCGTGTATCGGCGGCGCTTCGCGCCGAATTGGCCGGCGCCTCATCCGCGCCGGTGGAAAGGGGCCGTAGCTCGGTCGAGATTTGCCGCATCTCTTCCTCTCGTTTTCTAGAATTCCACACGCAACGATCCGAGGATCGTACGTCCGTCGCCGGGATATGTGAATAGCCGTCCGGCGGAGTTCGGGAAATAGGTCGTGTCGAGAAGATTCCGGACGTTGACCTGCGCCGTCAGATTCTTCACCCAAGGCAGCGCGCTCGGCTGGAAACGATACATGACCATCGCGTTCACGAGCGTGTAGGCGGGAAGCTGAAAGCTATTCTGCGCGTCGCCTTGTCGATGACCGACGTAATTGAACCCGCCGCCGAGGCTGAAACCTTCGAATTCGCCGTCGGCGTCATATTTGAGCCAGAGATTTCCGGCGTTGCGCGGCACATTCGTCATCCGATTGCCGGTGGTTCCGGAACCGCCGGTCGCCGTGCTGTCCTTGGTGATGCGCGCCTCGTCGTGACTGTAATTCGCGATCACGCTCCAATGCTCGTCGAGACGGCCGGCGAGGTCGAATTCGAAGCCTTCGCTGCGGACCGTGCCGATCGGAACCGCATAGGGCGTGCCGGGAACGGAGACGGTGATATTGGATTTCGTGATATCGTAATAGGCTAAGGTCGCCGTCAGCGCGCCATCCAAGACCGCCGCCTTGACGCCGCCTTCGAATTGCGTGCCGATCTGCGGCGCGAACAGCGGCTGCCCTGGAACAGGGAGCGCATTCGTCGCGCCGAAGGAACGACTGAAATTGCCATAGAAGGAGAGCCAGGGCAGGGGTTGGATCAGCAGGCCCACACGCGGGCTGAACGCCTCGTCATAGGCGGTGCGAAATCCTCGCGACGTCGCGGGATTATAGACTCCGCGCGCCTCTTCGTCGGAAATCGCGCTATTTCCGGTCCCGTTCTCGGCCCAGTCGTAGCGCCCTCCCAGCAGCACATGCACCTTGTCGTCGAAAAAGGAGATGACGTCCTGCCCATAGACGCCTTTCCAGACGAAGACGGTCTTGAAGAAATTATTGTCCGGCAGCTTCACATAATATTGCAGCGGCTCGATGGGGTAATAGATGTTGATCTGCGGAGCGAAAGGAGACGCTCCTGAGAAATTCGACCCACGTTGATGAAAGTCATAGTAGTCGGCGCCCAATAGGACGGCGTTGTCGAATGGGCCGATCGAAAATTTGCCGTTCACGTCGAGATTGGTGGAGAGCGTGGTCAGGACGCGGTCGCCATTGTCGTAGACGTTCCGGGTCGCGACCCCGGTCGTCTCGTTGAGAGCGGAAATACCGATTTGCCGAAGCGTCAGCAGCGCATTCGTATAATAGAAGCGGTTGGTCACATGCCAATCGTCGGAAATATCATAGGTCCAGTCATAGCCGAAGCTGCGGCGTTCCTCGCGCGACGGATTGGCCAGCTCGAGCCCCGGATTGGAGGGGGTGAAGCTCCTCGCAAGCGAAGCCGGCCTCGTCCCCACGGCCGGGATCGGGCGGTCGGGACCGAATATGTGGTTCTGATATTCGAGATCGAGATTGAATCGGAACTGCTCGATCGGATGATAGGTGATCGTCGGCCCGACGAAAGCATTCTGGTCGGTGCGATATTTTTGAATGTGGTCGTTGCGGGAAAATTCGAGATTGACCCTGTAGAGCCAGGTCTTGTCTTCCGTGAGCGGCCCGGTGGCGTCGACCGTCGTTCTGGTCGTGTTCCACGATCCGAACTGCTCCTGAACAGAGACATAGGGCGTCTCGAGCGGTCGCTTGACAACCAGATTCACGACGCCGCCCGGCTCCAGCCTCCCGAAGAGCATCGCCGCAGGCCCTTTCAATACTTCGATCGACTGGAGATTTTCTGTTTCCAGGCTGGTGTTCAGATATTGTCTCAGATTGTTCCGGTAGACGTTCGTATTGTCGATGCCCCGGATCAGAAACTGTTGATAGTTGCTGCCGAAATTGCCGCTGGCCGGGCGGACGCTGCTGACATTGCCGACGATCGCGTCCTTGACCGAGATCGCCTGCTGGTCATCCATCGCCTGGCGCGGCACGACCTGGATGTTGAATGGCGTCTTCAGGATCGACGTCCGATCCTTTCCAGAAACGGTCGCCGTGTCCATGTCGACCGTGTAGCCGGTGAAGCGCCCGCCCAGTCCCGCGCCATTCTGGCTCGAGGCCGATTTCTCTCCGCTTTTGGCGCGCGCGGGCGCCTCGCCGGCGATGTCGATGGTCGGCAGCGCGTCCTGCGCCAGCGCGCGAGAGGATGAAAGGACGAGAGCGAGCGCGCCGGCGGAAGCGCCGCGCAGCAGTGCCGAGCGAAACATGTGAGACCCCTGGTTGTGCGACGCCGAGCGTCGTCTGAAACGGATGGTCGAGAGGCCGGACGGCCTCGCGCTTGCTGGCGGGTCAGGCGCGCGGCGGCGCGCGGGACGACCAGGGTCGCGCCCATCTCGAGGGGCCTGTGGGACGTGGTTCGCGAAGGCGGCCGGATGTCGCCTGCGTGGGGAAGATGGCGACGGCTGCCTCTCCCAGGGCCAGGGTCGGAGCGTCGCCGCGATCACAGCCGAGACAGAAGGCGCAATTGCGATGATGCTTCGCGGGTCCGGCGGGCGCGCCGTCGCTCGTTCGAGCCGAGCAGAGCTCGTTTCGCGTCGCGAGGTCGAAGCCCGCCCCTTTCGTGGCGAATTCGGCTCTCTCGACGAGAAGCCCGCCGCTGGCGATCGAAAGCAGAAGGAGGCAGGCCGCGACATGGGCGAGCCATGTCGTGACGCAAACTCCCCTTTGGCCGCCGCGCCGCATCAGCCGCTCCTCGCACCGCGCTCTTGAGCGAGCGCGTCATCCGCGCAGACTCTTGGACGATCCTATATTTCAGAAATCTTTCGGGAGGGCGCGCCGGCGGAAAAGGTCGCGATGTTGCAGATTTGCCACATGCATTCTTCGAGTCTAGGCTCTCCGCCGAACCTCATTCGGATCGACACGGGAGCGGCGCCCATGCGAATTCTTGTGGTGGAAGATCAGACCGACTTGGCGGCGCAGATCGTCAAGCGCGTCGACCGGGCGGGCTATTCCGTGGACGCCGTCGGCACTCTGTCCGACGCCAGGGCGCTCATCGAGACGCAGCCCTATTCGATCGCCTTGCTCGACCGGCGGCTTCCCGACGGCGACGGCCTGTCGCTCCTTCCATGGATACAGGCGAAGCGGCCGGGCAGCCGCATATTGATGATGACCGCGCTCGATACGCTCGACGACCGCATCGAAGGACTGGATGCCGGCGCCGACGATTATCTCGTCAAGCCGTTCAGTCTCGACGAGCTGATGGCGCGCATCCGGGCGATCAGCCGGCGAAGCGAGGAGGTTCGCTCGCCTCTGATCATGGTCGGCGCTCTCTCCTTCGATCTCGAGTCTCGCACCGCTCTGGTCGAGGGTCGCGCGATCCTGCTGCACCGGCGCGAACGCACGCTGCTCGAAGCGCTGGTGCGGCGGGCGGAGCGCGTCGTCAGACGCGACACGCTCATCAGCGAGATCTACAGCGCCGACGAAGAGATTCAGCCGCAGGCGCTGACGATCCTCGTCTCACGGCTGCGCGCGCGTCTCGACGAGGAGCGCGCGGGCGTCGAGATTCATACGACGCGCGGCGTCGGCTACATGATCGCCGAGAAGCTCGCGTGAGGAAGATGCTTCCGTGAAGAAAATGCAATCGCTCACGACCCGGCTGATCGTCTATCTGCTCTTCGCGCAACTCGTCGGCGCATTCCTTCCCTGGCCCGTCGTCGCCTATCTCGCGTCGGTCGCGGAGCGCTACGGCGGGGCGGACGCGATGCTGGAAATCTACACCTATTTTCATATTCAGGATCTGGTCGCCGATTCACTCGAGACATCCCCGGATGGAGCGGTCCGTTTGACGCCCAGCGAAAAACTGAAGCTCAGGGTGGATCAGGATGCGGATGTGCGCTACGCGGCCATGCCGGCGCGCTCGACCGAATTGGCGCCGGGCTCCTCCCCGGAGCTCTATTCGAAGCTCGTTGCCGCGAAAGAAGCCGACGCGCGCGTCTTTCGCTTTCATACGGAGAGTGGTCCAGAAGCCGGAAAATGGGGCGTAGTGACTTTGGAGCAGACGCGAAACGGTCCCGTCTATATCGCTGCGAGCGGATTCCGATTTCATTGGCTGGACGTCGTCTACTTCATCATCCGAGACAAGTTCTACGAAACGGTCGCTTTCTTCGTCGGCTGGATCGCGTCCTGCTCCATCGTATTCCTCGGTCTTCGACAGGCGCTCGGCTCGCTGCGGCGGGCGGCGAAGGCGGCCGAGCGCATCGATCTCGATACGATGGGACAAGGAATCGCCGCGACGGATGTGCCGACAGAAATCCGCCCGATCATCGCAGCGATGAACGGCGCACTGGCGCAGCTCGACGACAGCGTCGCGCGTATGCGGCGCTTCACCGCCAATACGGCGCATGAGCTGCGCACGCCGCTCGCCGTCATGCGCGCGCGCCTCGAGAACGAGGAACCGTCGCCGCTGAAGAATGATCTGCTTCGCGACGCGAGCCGTCTCCACGCCACGGTGGAGCAGCTTCTGATCGCTGCGCGCATTTCGGAAAATCAGGTGACGACCGACGAGGAGGTCGATCTCTCCGAGACCGTATGTCAAATCGTCGCCGATCATTCTCCGCTCGCGCGGTGCTCGGAGCGCGGTATCGCGGTCGAGGGCGAGGATTGCGCGACCATCGTGCGCGGTAATCGGCGCGCGATCGAATCCGTCGTCGCCAATCTCATCGGAAACGCTTTGAAGGCGGAGCCGGTCGGCGGAACCGTTCTCGTGCGGCTGCGTCCCGAAGGCGAGGTGGAAGTGATCGACCATGGCGAAGGCGTCGCGCCCTGCCACCGCGAGAGGATCTTCGAACCCTTCTGGCGCAAGAGCGAGGCGACGCCGGGCTCGGGGCTCGGCCTCGCCATCGCCAAGGAGCTGATCGCCAAGCTCCACGGCCGCATCTGCGTCGAAGAGACGCCCGGCGGCGGCGCGACCTTCAAGCTGAGCTTTCAGCCGGGAAAATAAGGCGGCCGGCATTTACGCGATGGCGGAGCATAATGCCCGTCGTCTATCGGCGAGCATGGAGGGCGTCACGGTCACGGCGCTCCAGGTGACAGCGGTCATGCTCGAGGCATAGGCTCGTTCCGCCGGTTCAGGCAATGATATCCATTCCCTCAAGGGCCTGATCGCGCGCGTTTTCCCCCAGAGGGCGAATGTCCGCTGACAGCGGAACCTGCCGTTGGCGGTTCGGGGAGAATGGGTCCGTTGAGGGTCGAGTAGGAATTTGCAAGGCTACGTCGCCTTGGCCACAGAACGGCTACCGCAATGCCCCGTTGATCAACCGCGCGAGCCGAGCCCTGCGAGCGCCACCTGCTGCTCTGCGAT
>NZ_WOVC01000038.1:0-27500 GCF_011378635.1 Methylosinus sp. RM1 | reverse complement strand
TGAACAGGGCGAAGGCGAGGCTCATCACGGCGGCTCCAGAATCACTCCCCCGATAGGGAATCATGCCTGAGCCGATCCGTTAACCGCCGTTAACCCGAATTCGGAGCCCTGACGACCAAAGGCGACCAGGCTCGATGTCCGGAGCAGACATCCGCGCCGCGCGCCATCGGCTCTCGTTTCTGCACGATAAAACAATATACTAACATCCCGCCCTGTTCCGTGCGCAGACGATCTCCGGACTACAGGACATGCTGATGCTTGCCGTAATATCGATCGATATGCGTATTTTTTTGCCGCCGTGCATCAATTTTCCAAGACGCCAAAAGCGTCGCGATGTATTTTCATTACATCTTTGGCGCCGACGCACGGCCGCCGCGCTATTTGCGGAGAGGCGCCACGAGAATATCGATGTTCGAGACGGCACAGCGGCGCTCCGTGATGATGCGAGGATCATCGAGCCCGACGCGCTTTGAAGCCAGATGACCGTCTCATTGCTGGTCCGAGGAGCGCTGTCGACATGAAGCGCCATCGCGCCGTGGCGTCGGCTTGTCATCAGAGCGCTGTCATCAGAGCGCGCGGAACCGGTACAACATCGCTGGCCGCACCGCCTGCCGCCGCCGCCAGCGTCACCACCCGTGCAGCGCGATTCTTTTTGCGTCTTTCTCGGCATCGGACTGCGTTTCGAACGCCGAAGCGCGTTATTCGATCGACGCCCTCTCGACCTCGATCGGCACAGGCCGAGACGCGCTCAGCGGGCGCGCACGCTCGAGAAAGGACACATATGATCACTCGGCGCTCGAGAACAGAGTCATTCAAGAGACGTAATTCAGATAGGGTCGATAGTACGGCAGCAGCCGCTTTGCGGAGACGCCGCTCCACAATCCGAATGCGATGATCATGTTGTAGTAGGCATTCTTTGCGGGCATTCCGCGCGCGAAGGCCAGCGCTCCACGCAGAGCGCTGGCCTTCGTATGCCAGTCCACATTGAACGAGAAAGCGCAATCGAGGCTGCGCACATGATGGAGCACGCCCGGCGGCATGTATAGGACGTCGCCAGGTTCGACGACGACTTCCGTCGGATTCGTGAACGTCGCCATTTCGTGTGCGCTCTGTGTGCACTGAGAAGTCGAAAAGGAGCGAAAAGTGTCGTATCGAGGCGTGCGGGAGAGTGCGCACGACCCGACCCGGGGCCTCGAGAGCAAAATGAAATCTATTACAAATCAAGATATTATATTCTCTACCGCGCCTATGATGGAGTGGACGGACCGTCACTGTCGGTTCTTCCATCGGCTGATGTCGCGCCGCGCCCGGCTCTATACGGAGATGCTCACCACCGGCGCCGTGATCTTCGGCGATAGGGATCGGCTGCTCGGCTTCGACGCGGCGGAGCGGCCGCTCGCATTGCAGCTCGGCGGGTCCGATCCGGCTGATCTGGCCAAGGCGACGCGCATCGCCGCGGCCTTCGGCTATGACGAAATCAATCTCAATGTCGGATGTCCATCCGACCGCGTGCAGAATGGCGCTTTCGGCGCCTGTCTGATGCTGCGGCCCGATCTCGTGGGCGATTGCGTGAAGGCGATGAAGGACGCCGTCGATCTCCCCATCACCGTCAAATGCCGCATCGGCGTCGACGATCAGGAGCCGAGAACGGCGCTGTTCACACTCGCCGAGCGCGCCGTCGCCGCGGGCTGCGACGCGCTGATCGTCCATGCGCGCAAGGCTTGGCTCTCCGGCCTCTCGCCCAAGGAGAATCGCGACGTTCCTCCGCTAGACTATGGACTCGTCTATGAGCTGAAGCGCGCCTATGCCGATCTGCCCATCGCCATCAACGGCGGCATAGCGACGATCGAGGACATGCGCGCGCATCTCGCCCATGTCGATGGCGTGATGATCGGCCGCGCCGCCTATCATGAGCCGGAGCTTCTGCTCCGCGTCGACCCGGAACTCTTCGGCGAAGCGGCGCCGCTCGCGGACGGATTCGCCGCGGTGGAGGCGTTCATCCCCTACGTCGAGGCGCAATTGCGGCGCGGCGAGCGGCTCTCCAACATGACGCGGCACATGCTCGGCCTCTTCGCCGGCAAGCCCGGCGCGCGCGCCTTTCGTCGTCGTCTCGCCAGCGAGGCGGCGCGCCCCGGCGCCGGCGTCGAGACGCTGCTGTCGGCCGTCGACGAGGTGCGGCGCGCGACGGCGCGCATGGCGGAGGCGGCGAGCGCCTGAGCGCTCAGCCGCCGCTCGAAAACACGAGCAGCGCCGCGATCTCGGCCGTCTGTTGCGCGCCGCCCAGCACGTCGCCGGTAAGGCCGCCGATCTGCCGCTCGGCGAGCTTGGCCATCGCATAGGCGGCGCCGACCGACAGCGCGCCGGCGAGGAGCGCCGTCGCCGGCGAGACGCCCATGGCGATCGGCAGAATGGAGAAAGCGCTCGCCAGCAGCGCCGCCGTCTGCAACGCCTCCTTGAAAGGCCGCATGGCGGCGTGGCCGGCGCCGTCGGCGCGCGCGGGCGCGAGGATCATGATCGGCGCCAGCCCCGCCGTGCGGGAGAGCGCCGCGACGAAGACGAGAATCGCCGCCGCCTCGAAGGAGCCGCGTTGCACAATCGCCGTCAGCGCGCCGATCCGCAGCGCCAGCGAGAGCGTCAGCGCCAGCGCGCCATAGGAGCCGAGGCGGCTGTCGCGCATGATCTCGAGCTTTTCTTCCCGCGACGCGCCGCCGCCGAACCCGTCGGCGAGATCGGCGAGCCCGTCCTCATGCAGCGCGCCGGTGGCGGCGATGAGCGCCGCCAGCGCCAGCGTGACGGCGAGGAAAGGCGGCAGGCCGAGCGCACGGGCGGCGAGCAGCGTCCCGGCCGGCGCAAGGGCGATCAGCGCGCCGGCGAGCGGCAGCGCCCGCACCGCCGTGCGGAAATCCGGCATCTCATGCCCGCGCGGCGCCGGAACCGGCAGGCGGGAGTAGAAGCGCAGACAGGCGAGGAAGTCGTCGACGAAGGGGCGGAACATGGGGCTCCCTCATGACGCCAAAGCGGGGATTTGTCGAGAAGGGGCGATTTCGCCTCTCTTCGCGGCGCGGCGGCGCACGCCGTGATACTCTCGCCTCGTCGTCGTCGACGCGCGTTCACGCGATCGGCTGTGCGCCGACGCACGGCAAATTGCGCGGGAGCCGTTAGAACCCGAGCCGCCGCACACACGCGATTTCACGGGATACAAAGGAAAATCCCCATGGGCCTGCCTCTCCTGATCGCCGGCGCCGTCGCGCTCGCTCTGCTCGTTTTCGATCGCAATCTCGGGCTCGGCCTGCCGCTCGACCTCCTCCATAACCCTCTGTTCTGGCTCGCCTATGTCGTCGCGCTCACGCTCGCGACAATGGTGCGCTTCGTGCGCCAGCAGACCGTGCTCGTCATCGAGCGGCTCGGCCGCTACAATCGCACGCTCGGCGCCGGCATAAATTTCGTCTGGCCGATCGTCGAGCGCGCCGCCTACACTTTCGATCTGCGCGAGCAGGTGATCGACGTGCCCGAGCAGGACGCCATCACCAAGGACAACGCCACGGTGACGATCGACGGCGTGCTCTATTATAAGATCGTCAACGCCAAGGACGCCGCCTATGGCGCGCAGGACATCAGCCGCGCCATCATCAATCTGGCGCAGACCAGCATGCGCTCGGCGATCGGCTCCATGGAGCTGGACAAGACATTCGAGAATAGAAGCGAGATCAACGAGCGCGTCGTGCGCGCCGTCTCCGACGCCGCGCAGCTCTGGGGCGCGCATGTGACGCGCTACGAGATCAAGGACATAAAGATGCCGGAGTCGCTGCGCCAATCGATGGAGCGGCAGATGAAGGCCGAGCGCGACAAGCGCGCCGCCGTGCTCGAGTCGGAGGGCGTGAAGCAGTCCGAGATCAACCGCGCCGAGGGCGAGAAGCAGGCCGCCATTCTTCGCGCCGAGGGTCAGGCGCGCGCCATCGAGCTCGTGCGCAAGCAAATCACCGAACAGGGCGGCGATCAGGCCGTGCAGCTCGAAGTGGCGAAATCGGCCATAGAGCAATATGGCCGCCTCGCCAAGACCGGCACCTCTCTCGTGCTGATGGGCGAGGGCGCCGACCCGGCGGGCTGGATCGCCAGGGCCATGGCGGTGCTGAAATCGGTGAACGCCGGCGCTGCGCCGCAGAGCCGCGCACAGCCTTGGCAGAAGAGCGAGTGAGCCGCCGATGGAGTTGTTGTACGACCCCGCCAATGCGAGCCTCGTCGTCGGTCTCGCGCTGCTCGCCCTCGACATAGCGGTGATCGGCCTGTCGCCGCTGATGTTCTTCGCGATCGGCGCGCTGGCGACGAGCGCGCTGCTCTATCTCACCGGCTTTCGGCCGTCTCTGCTGGAGACGGCCGCGCTCGCCGCGACGCTGAGCCTCGCCACCGCGCTCGTCGGGCGCAAGCCGCTGCAGCGTTTCCAGATTGCGGAAGTGCAGGAGGACACGAGCAGCGATCTCATCGGCCGCGAGCTGACGACGACTCACGCGGTGACGAAATCGGGCGGCGTCGTCTATTGGTCCGGCGTCGAATGGCGCGCCCGCCTCGCCGCGGACTCACGCGCGGACAGCCTCGCGCCCGGCGCGCGGGCGCGGGTGACGGCGATCGAAAATCTCGAGCTGGTGCTGACGCCGTCCGCGCCGGAGCGGTAGAGCGAGAAGCGAATTTTGAAGGCTCGCGGTCCAGAAACGCGCGCTGGGACCGCGAGCCCCGTTCTCTCAAAGCCCCTTCGGTTCCGATGAAGCGGTCCACGAGAGTCTTTCCGTGTTTCATTGAAACGCGGAAAGACTCTAGGCCTTTGTTTTGACGGGTTTCCAACGTCGAATCGGTGTCCACTTCGGCTGGAGACGCTAGGGCATAGCCGTCGGACGGGCTAAAGTCCGGCGCCACTTTCGAATCGAACGGATGCCCATGGCGCAGCAATTCCTCACCAAGACCTTCTCCGACGGCGCGCGGACGGGACCGACCCTGCCTCAGCGCATCATCCTTTCCGAGGGCTGGACGCGCCGCGCCATCGCCTTCGCGGCAGGGGCGGTGGGGGCGCTGGCGCTGGCGCCGGTCGATTTCGCGCCGGCCATGTTCGTGACCCTGTGCGTCGCGGTCTGGCTCATCGACGGCTCGGCGGCGGCGCGCGGCGATGGCGGATTCGCCCATCTCGCCGCCTCCATGCGCCGCGCGGCGGGCGCCGGCTGGTGGCTCGGCTTCGGCTATTTTCTGGCCGGGCTCTGGTGGCTCGGCGCGGCCATGCTGGTCGAGCCCGATCAATTCGCCTGGGCGCTGCCGCTCGCCGTCATCGGCGCGCCGGCGGTCCTGGCGCTGTTCCCGGCGCTCGGCTTCGCCCTGGCGCGGGCGCTGTGGTCGGGCGGCTCGGCGCGCATATTCGCGCTGGCGGCCGGCCTCGGCGCCTCGGAATTTCTGCGCGGCTCGCTGTTCACGGGCTTCCCGTGGAATGATTTCGGCATGGCGCTGGCCGCCGTTCCCTATCTCGATCAGACGGCCTCGCTCGTCGGGCTGCATGGGCTCGATATTCTCGCCGTCATTCTCTTCGCCGCGCCGGCGACGCTGATCGACGGCCGTCGCCGACCGACGCCGGCGCTCGCCATCGCCATCGCCCTCGCCGCCGCCATGGCGGGCTATGGCGGTCTGCGGCTCGGCGCCGGCGAGACCGAATATGTCGAGGGCGTGAAACTGCGGCTGATGCAGCCCAATCTCCCGCAGGACGCCAAATTCAAGCCCGAGAACGGCCCGGCTATTCTCGGCCGCTATCTCGAGCTCTCCGACCGCGCCGTCGCGCCCGGCCGCTCCGGCGTCGCCGACGCGACCCATCTGATCTGGCCGGAATCGGCCTTTCCTTTCATTCTCTCGCGCGACCCGAACGCGCTCACGCGCATCGCGGCGACCATGCGCGGCGCTATTCTCCTCACCGGCGCCGCGCGGGTGGAGGAATCCGCTTCGGATGCGCGCCGCGCGGACGGCGAGCGGCGCACGAAAATCTTCAATTCGATTCTCGCCATTCGAGACGGCCGCATCGTCGCCGCCTATGACAAGACGCATCTCGTGCCGTTCGGCGAATATCTGCCGCTCTCCAAACTGCTCGCGCCGCTCGGCGTCACCCAGCTCGTCCCCGGCGTCTGGGACGAGGGAACGGGCCCGCGTCGCTTCGCCGCTCCGGGCCTGCCGCTCGCCGCGCCGCTCGTCTGCTATGAGGCGATCTTTCCGGCCGAGACGGCGGAGCCCCTGGGCGAGCGGCCGCAATGGCTGCTCAATGTCACCAATGACGGCTGGTTCGGCGCGACCAGCGGCCCCTATCAGCATTTCGCCCAGGCGCGTCTGCGCGCCATAGAGGAAGGGCTGCCATTGGCGCGCGTCGCCAATACCGGGATTTCCGCGCTCGTCGACCCCTATGGGCGCGTTCTCGAGCGCCTGCCGCTCGGCGTCGACGGCGTCATCGACGCGCGCCTGCCGCGAGCCATCCAATCCCCGCCCTTTGCCGCCCATCCTTTTCGCTGGACTTCAACGCTTTGGTTCTTCACAATAATTTTTGCCCTGTGCGGACGCTTGCGCGGCCGCTCGGGTTTGACCGCGTTTCGAGCCGGCTCCTGATAGGGCGCTCCTCGACAGCGCGGCGAATGCGCCCGCGCCAGCCATCGGCTCGGCGCAGCCCTATCGAGATCACCCCCTTCGACAAAAGGCCGGAGCGTCATGAGCAAAAGGAACCAGTCGCAGTGAAAAAGGCGCCCGATCCGATCGACCGGCATGTCGGAAGTCGCGTGCGCATGCAACGCATCCTTATGAAAATGAGTCAGGAGAAGCTCGGTGAGGCGCTGGGACTGACTTTCCAGCAAGTGCAGAAATACGAAAAAGGCACGAATCGTATCGGCGCCAGCCGATTGCAGCAGATTTCCAAGACGCTGAACGTGCCGCCCTCCTTCTTCTTCGAGGGCGCGCCGAGCGCCCAGCCCGCCACGGGCGAGGGCTTCGCGGAAGAGTCCTCCTCACAATATGTCGTCGATTTCCTCTCGACCGCCGAGGGGCTGCATCTCAATCGCGCCTTCGCCCGCATCAAGGATCCCAAGGTGCGCAAGCGCGTGATCGACCTCATCTCGACACTGGCCGAGCAGGAGAACGTCGCCAAGGAGCCGGAAGCCGGAGACGCGGCCTCCAAATGAGCCGCATGTCGGCGCGACGCCGCCCGAGTTCTCTATAAAGAACATTTCGGCACATACGGCTTGACGAAACGAACGCCGCCTGTACTGATTTGGGCGAATGGACGGGTCTGTCCGCCGGCGAACGGCGGAGCGGCGATTGGACGGAGATTGGATGTGACGCGACAGAACTATCTTTTCACCAGCGAGTCGGTTTCGGAAGGCCATCCCGACAAGGTCTGCGACCGCATTTCGGACGAGATCGTCGATCTGTTTTTTCGCGAGGGCGCCAAATTCGGCCTCGACCCCTATCAAATTCGCGTGGCCGCGGAGACGCTCGCCACCACCAATCGCGTGGTGATCGCCGGCGAGGTGCGCGGCCCGGCCATTCCCAAGGAGCAGATTGTCGACGTCGCCCGCAAGGCGATCAAGTCGATCGGCTATGAACAGGCCGGCTTCCATTGGCAGAACGCCGATGTCGAGGTCCTGCTGCACGCCCAATCCGCCGATATCGCGCAAGGCGTCGACGCCGCCGGCAACAAGGACGAGGGCGCGGGCGATCAGGGCATCATGTTCGGCTACGCCGTGCGCGAGACGCCCGATCTGCTGCCGGCGCCGATCTATTACGCGCACAAGATTCTCGAGAAGCTCGCCCACGCCCGCCACTCCGGCAAGGAGAAGGGCCTCGGCCCCGACGCCAAGAGCCAGGTCACGCTGCGCTATGAGAACGGCAAGCCGGTCGAGGCCACGCAGATCGTGCTCTCGCATCAGCATACCGACGAGAGTCTGACGCCGCAGGACGTTCGCGCCATCGTCGAGCCCTATATCCTCGAGGCGCTGCCGGCGGGCTGGGTGACGAAGGAGACGGTTTGGCACGTCAATCCGACCGGCAAGTTCCACATCGGCGGCCCGGATGGCGACGCCGGCCTCACCGGCCGCAAGATCATCGTGGACACCTATGGCGGAGCGGCCCCCCATGGCGGCGGCGCCTTCTCCGGCAAGGACCCGACCAAGGTGGACCGCTCGGCCGCCTACGCCGCCCGCTATCTGGCCAAGAATATCGTCGCCGCCGGCCTCGCCGATCGCGCGACGCTGCAGCTCTCCTACGCCATCGGCGTGGCCGAGCCGCTGTCGATCTATGTCGATCTGCACGGCACCGGCCAGGTTCCCGAGGACAAGCTCGAGGCCATTCTGCCGCAGGTCGTCCGCCTGTCGCCGCGCGGCATTCGCGAGCATCTGCAGCTCAACAAGCCGATCTACGCCCGCACCTCGGCCTATGGCCATTTCGGCCGCACGCCGGACGAGGAAGGCGGCTTCTCCTGGGAGCGCACCGATCTCGTCGACGCGCTGAAGGCGCATTTCTGATCGACGAACGGCGGAAGAGACGAAGTCGAAGAAAACGCCGAAGACAAGGCCATGAACGATGAAATCGGCGGCGCGGCCCCTGTGGCGCGCCGCCTCTACGGCCGCAGCAAGGGCAAGGCGCTCCGCGCCGGCCAGGCGCGCCTGCTGCAAGAGCTTTTGCCGAAGCTGACGCTCGATCTCTCGCAGCCCTGTCCCTGCGCGAAGACCCTGTTTTCGACGCAGGTCGAGGACGTGTTTCTGGAAATCGGCTTCGGCGGCGGCGAGCATCTGATCGCCGCCGCGGCCGCCCGGCCCGATATCGGCTTCATCGGCTGCGAGCCTTTCGTCAACGGAATGGCCAAGCTGCTCGCGCGGATCGACGCGCTCGGCCTCGCCAATATTCGCCTTCACCAGGGCGATGCGGCCGAGGTCGTCGGCTGGCTGCCGCAGGCGAGCCTCGGCCGAATCTTTCTCTTTTATCCCGACCCGTGGCCCAAGCGCCGGCATCGCAAGCGCCGCTTCGTCTCGAATGAGACATTGGCGGCGCTCGCCCATGTGCTGCGACCCGGCGGGGAATTGCGTTTCGCCACCGATATCGACGATTATGCCGGCTGGACGCTGGCGCGCGTCCGAGAGTCCACGGATTTTGCATGGACCGCAGCGGCCGCGGCGGACTGGCTGACGCCCTGGCAGGGCTGGACACAGACAAAATACGAGGCGAAAGCGATGGCGGCCGGACGCAAACCGGTCTATCTGACTTTCGAAAGGCGTCGAGGACGCGAACGAGGCCGAGCGAGCGACGCCTAGCTCTACGGCGGGAGACGGTACGATGGCGGCGGAACTGACGGCGCAAGACGACGCCCGAACGACCGAAACGACGACGGCGAATTTCCGCGCCGATGTTTTGGAAGCGTCGCTGCGCCAGCCCGTGCTGGTCGATTTCTGGGCGCCCTGGTGCGAGCCCTGCAAGCAGCTCGCGCCCGTCCTGGAGCGGGCGGTGAAGGCCGCCGGCGGGCGCGTGAAGCTCGTCAAGATGAACGTCGACGAGCATCCCGAGATCGCCGGCCAGCTCGGCGTCAAATCCATTCCCGCGGTCGTCGCCTTCCAGCGCGGACGGCCGGCGGACGGCTTCGTCGGCGCGCTGCCGGAAAAGCAGCTGCGCGGCTTCATCGAGCGGCTCGCCGGCCCGCTCGAGGACGAGGGAACCGACGATTTTCTCACCGCCGAGGCGCTGATCGGCGACGGCCAGATCGAGGCCGCCGAAGCGATCCTGCTGGAGCTCGTCGCGAGAACCCCGCCTTTCGCCAAAGCGGCGGCGGAACTCACCCGCCTCTATGTGGAGCAGGATCGTCTCGCCGATGCGCAGGCGCTGCTCGACGGCCTCGCCGCCGCGGTCCGCGCCGATCCGCTGGTCGCAGCGGCGGCGGCGTCGCTCGAAAATGCGCTCGCCGCCTCCGATCTCGGCGAGATCGACGAGCTGCAGAAGCGCGTCGCTTTCGACCCCGACGACCTGCAGGCGCGCTTCGATCTCGCCCTCGCGCTCAACGCCAAGGGCAAGCGCGACGAGGCCGCCACCGCGCTGCTTGACATCATCCGAAAGGACCGTAGTTGGAGCGACGACGGGGCGCGGAAGCAGCTCATCCAATTCTTCGACGCCTGGGGGCCGCTCGACAAAGCGACAATAGGCGCGAGGCGACGCCTGTCGTCGCTGCTGTTCTCCTGATGCGAGCGAGTTTCTCGAGGAGTAGCGGCGATCGCCGCTGACCGACATGAGCGTCAATCACCCCTATAGAGATTCGAGCGCGCTGCCGGGCGTCATTCCGGTGTTTCCGTTGACGCGCGCGCTGCTGCTGCCGCGCGGCGAGCTGCCGCTCAACATATTCGAGCCGCGCTATCTGGCCATGGTCGACGACGCCATCGCCTCGCAGCGCGTCATCGGCATGATCCAGCCCCTGCCCGGCCAGGACGAGCACGAGCAGACGCCCGTGCTGCATCGCATCGGCTGCGCCGGACGGATCACGCGCTTCTCGGAGACCGGCGACGGCCGCTATCTCATCTCCCTCACCGGCATAGCGCGCTTTCGCATAGAGGAGGAACTGCCGAGGACGCTGGCCTATCGGACCTGCCGGGTCGCCTATGACGATTTCCTCATCGACCTCGAGCCGGGCGCCGGCGAGGACGACGTCGATCGCACAGGGATGATCCGAATGCTGCGCGAATTCGCCGACGGCTCACAGCTCGACGTGGACTGGACCAGCATAGACGCCGCGCCCAATGAGGCGCTGGTCAATGCGCTCGCCATGATGAGCCCCTTCGGCTCGGACGAGAAGCAGGCGCTGCTCGAGGCGGTCGATCTGCGCTCGCGCGCCGAGATTCTCGTCGCGCTGGCCGAGCTCGATCTGGCCCAGAACAGCGACGATCCGCCGCAATTCCATTGAAAGTGCGCGAATTTCGATCATTGAACGTTTCCGTTCGATGGAAACGCGTCGAAACAGGAGCTTGGGATTTATCTGTCGTTCATCGACGCACGGAAAAATCCTGGAGACTTTTCCCGCCGCTGCGGCATATACCGCTTCTCTCTCGCCAGCAGAAAGGCGCCATGATGAGCGACAAATCCGAGAAGCGCGAGGGGGAGGACGCCTCCGCCTCCGAAGCGACCAAGGTCGATCCACGTCTTTTGGAGATTTTGGTCTGCCCGCTGACCAAATCGACGCTCGAATATGATTCCGAACGCCAGGAGCTGATCTCCCGCTCCGCGCGGCTCGCCTATCCGATCCGCGACGGCATCCCCATCATGCTGCCGGAGGAGGCGCGGCAGGTCGACTGAGCCCTCATGGACGCGTCAAACCCAACGCGCGAATTGCTCGCGCTTCTCGACATAGAGCCGATCGGTGAGGACGCCTTCCGCGGCTACAGCCGCTCCAGATTTGCCCGCGTCTACGGTGGGCAAGTGGTGGGTCAGGCGCTCGTGGCCGCACAGCGCACCGTGCCCGCCGACCGGCCCGCCCATTCGCTGCACGCCTATTTCATCCTGCCCGGCGACCCGAGGACGCCGATCGATTTTTTCGTCCAGCGCCTGCGCGACGGCAAGAGCTTCACGACGCGGCGGTGCGAGGCCAAGCAGAACGGCAGGACGATTTTTTCGATGGAGGCCTCGTTCCAGATCGACGAGCCCGGCCTCGAGCACGCGTTTGCGCCGCCGCAGGTCCCTGCGCCCGAAGGCCTGCCGACGAAAAGCGCTCTGGCCGAGCGCTTCGCCGAATTTCTGCCGCTCGGCGCCTCGGAGTGCATCGCCGGCTCGCCCTCGGTGGATCTGCGCGTCGTCGATCCACACGGCTTTTTTTTGAACGACGCCGTAGCGGATACGCGGCAGTTCATCTGGTTCAGAATCGTCGATCGCATCGGCGACGATCTGGCGGAGCATCAGGCCCTGCTCGCCTATCTTTCGGACATGACGCTGCTCAATACGGCGCTCGTCAAGCACGGACGTACGATTTTCGACGAGCGGCTGCAGGTCGCGAGCCTGGACCACGCCCTATGGCTCCATCGGCCGTTCCGCGTCGACGAATGGCTGCTGTACACGCAGGACAGCCCGACCGCCGCCGGCGCGCGCACGCTGACGCGCGGGATGATCTTCAGCGCGGACGGGCGCCTGGTGGCCTCGGTCGCGCAGGAAGGTCTGATCCGCGACCGCTAGTCGTCAGCCTCGGACGTATGCCTCGAGAAGCGAGCCTGAGGCTCGCTCTTCGCAGCCCCTCGACTCGTTCGGTCATGTTTCTTCACGCGAAGCCGGCCCCACTTCGCTCGAAAACACTGCAATCGAAACTCGAGCAGGCTGCTGATTATTTAATAGGCGCCTGCCGCCTTTTTCCAGGCGCCTCCGCTTTCGCGCAATGAGGCCCCGCATGTGAAGGCCTCCGGCAAAACGCCCCTCCCCCATGCGCGGCCGATCACTTCCGACGCCCTGCGGCGCTTCGCCACGGATTTGATTCGATTTGACGTTCTTTTCTGAATTGGCGCGCTCGGCGAAACCGGGCGAGAGCTGGCACGGCATTTGAAGGCTGGCGGCATGAGCACAACGGTGCTCGTCATGGCCCTCGCCATATTGGGCGCCGTCTCGCGACGCGAGCCGTCACAGCCATGTAGGTCCAGAACAACAGGATAGGCAGATGAAAATCGTGACAGCGATCATCAAGCCCTTCAAGCTCGATGAGGTCCGAGACGCGCTGACGAACATCGGCGTCCACGGTCTCACCGTGACAGAAGTCAAGGGATACGGGCGTCAGAAGGGTCATACCGAGATCTACCGCGGCGCGGAATACGCCGTCAGCTTCCTGCCGAAGCTGAAAATCGAGGTGGCCGTGACGTCCGAGCTCGTCGCCAAGGCCATAGAAGCGATCACGGCGGCCGCCCACACCGGCCAGATCGGCGACGGCAAGATTTTCGTCCTTCCCCTCGAGCAGACGATCCGCATCCGCACCGGCGAGCGCGACGCCGACGCGCTCTGACCCACTCACGAAAAATCACCAGGAGTTCCAAATGAGACTTCGTCTGCCTCGGAGCCTGTCTGCGGCTTCGACTCTCGTCGGCGCGGCGATCGCCGTGGGCCTCGCCGATCCCGCCCTCGCCGCGGGCAATGCGCCCGTCCCCAATCCCGGCGACACGGCCTGGGTGCTCATTTCCGCGGCGCTGGTGCTGATGATGTCGGTGCCGGGCCTCGCTCTGTTCTACGGCGGCCTGGTGCGCTCGAAGAACATGCTGTCCGTGCTCACGCAGACCTTCGCGATCGTCGCGCTGGTCGGCGTCGTCTGGACGCTCTACGGCTATTCGCTCGCCTTCGGCGACGGCGGCTCGCTCAACGCCTACATCGGCGGCTTCAACAAGCTGTTCCTGAAGGGCGTCGACGCCTCCTCCAACGCGCCGACCTTCACCCCCGGCCATGTGATTCCGGAATACGCGTATTTCGTGTTCCAGATGACCTTCGCCATGATCACGCCGGCGCTGATCATCGGCGCCTTCGCCGAGCGCATCAAATTCTCGGCGGCCTTCGTCTTCGTGCTGCTGTGGGTGACGATCATCTATTTCCCGGTCGCGCATTGGGTGTGGGGCGTCGCGGATCCGAACGCTCTCGTCGATGCGGCCACCAAGCTCGCCGCCGCGACGACCGATGAAGCCAAGACCGCCGCTCAGGGCGAGATCGACACGCTGCTCGGCTCGGTCGGCTGGATCGCCGGCGGCCTCGCTCCCTGGATGAAGGGCACGGGCGCGCTGGACTTCGCGGGCGGCACCGTCGTCCACATCAACGCGGGCATCGCCGGCTTCGTCGGCGCGCTGATCCTCGGCAAGCGCATCGGCTATGGCAAGGAGGCGCTGCCGCCTCACTCGCTGACGCTGTCCATGGTCGGCGCCTCGCTGCTGTGGGTGGGCTGGTTCGGCTTCAACGCCGGCTCCAACCTCGAGGCCAATGGAACGACGGCGCTCGCCTTCGTCAACACGATGGTGGCGACCGCCGCGGCGGCGCTCTCCTGGCTGCTGACGGAATGGGCGCTGAAGGGCAAGCCCTCGCTGCTCGGCCTCATCTCTGGCGCCGTCGCCGGCCTCGTCGCGGTGACGCCGGCCTCCGGCTTCGCCGGTCCGATCGGCTCCATCGCGCTCGGCTTCATCGTCTCGCCGATCAGCCTGTTCTTCGTCTCCAAGGTGAAGAACCTCTTCGGCTATGACGACTCGCTCGACGTGTTCGGCGTGCACGCCATAGGCGGGATCACCGGCGCTCTGGCCACCGGCATTCTGGTGAGCCCGGACCTCGGCGGCGTCGGCATCACCGACTACACCAACATCGGCGAGAATTTCGCCGGCAAATACGACATGGCGCAGCAGATGATCTCGCAGGCGACGGCCGTCGGCGCGACGATCCTCTACTCGGGCGTCGGCTCGGCGATCCTCTACAAGATCGTCGACGTGGTGATCGGCCTGCGCGTCGCCCCCGACCAGGAGCGCGAGGGCCTCGACATCGCCGAGCACGGCGAGCGCGCCTACAACTACTGAGACCTTCGTCTCACGAAAAGCGGAACGGCGCCCCACGGGGCGCCGTTTTTGTTTGTGGGCCTACGGACACACGCGCCATCGCGCTCAGACTCGTTTCGTCATCGCCCAGCCGCCGAAGAGGAATGTCTGATAGAAGCGGATGGGCGCGTCGAAGCCCGCCTCGTGCAGCAATTCGAGCAATTCGCTCTCGGAAACGAAGGCGATGTCATTCTCGATATGGGCGCGATCCTTCTCCAGTTCCGGCGCCGCGACCCCATGAGACGCGTAGGACGCCAGCCATGCGTCCAGCAGCGCGCCGAATGCGCTCGAAGCTCTGTCACAGAAAAGGTCGGCGAGGAGGAACGATCCTCCGGGCTTCAGCAGCGACGAGATCGCGCGGAAATAAGCGAGCTTCTCCTCCCGCCCCACGATGAAGTGCGACACGAATATCGACGAAGCGGCGTCGAAGGACGTCGCCGATCGAAACTCCTGCAGACGCCCCTGGAAATAGGCGACGCGCTCCGCCATGCCCGCGGCGGCGACACGGTTGCGGCAAGCCGTCGTCATATCGCTCGAGACGTCGACCGCGGTGAAGCGCCACAGAGGAAAGCGGCGGCCGAGAGCGAGAATTTCGGCGCCCGTTCCGGAGCCGGCGGAGAGAAATTCGGCGCGCTCCGGCAGGCGCGAGAGCCAAGCTGCTGTCATCTGGTGCAACGCGTCATAGCTCGGACAGAACGATCGAATGCGCCGATCGTATCGCGTCGCGGACGCCTCGTCGAAATGCGCCGCCGCATCGAATGCAGCGTCGGGCCGTGACATGAAAATCCCCTATCCAAATCGGCGCGCGAGCGCTAACCGCCCACGACGCGCGCCACCACTTTCGCCGTGTAATCCACCATGGGCACGATGCGCGCGTAATTGAGCCGCGTCGGACCGATGATGCCGAGCGCGCCGACGATGCGCTTGTTGCCGTCGCGCAAAGGCGCGGCGATCATGGACGAGCCGGAGAGCGAGAACAGCCGGTTCTCCGAGCCGATGAAGATGCGCACGCCCTCCCCGGTCTCGGCGCGCTCCAGGAGATCGATGACCTCCGTCTTGGTCTCGAGATCCGAGAAGAGGAGGCGGATGCGGTCGAGATCGGCCATAGCGGTCAGATCCTCGAGCAGATTGGCCTGGCCGCGCACGATCAGCTGACGATGCTCCGCCCCCGCCCCTCCCCAGCTGGCGAGCCCGGCGTCGACGAGCCGGGCAGTCAATTCGTCGAGCTCGGTCTGCGCGATCTTGCGCGCATCCTCTATCTCCGAGCGGACCTGGCCGAGGGTGAGGCCGCGAATGCGGGCGTTGAGATAATTGGCCGCCTCGATCAGCGAGGAGGCCGGCAGGTCGCGCGGCACCTGCAGCACGCGATTTTCGACCGAGCCATCCTCGCCGACGAGAATGGCGAGCGCGCGCTCCGGCTCCAAACGCACGAATTCGATCTGCTTGAGCCGCGCATTGTCCTTGCTGGTCACCACCACGGCGGCGCCGCGGGTGAGGCCGGAGAGCAGGCTCGTCGCCTCGGCCAGCACGCCTTCGAGGTCATGGTCCTTGGAGGCGGCCTCGACCTGCGCCTCGATCTGCGCGCGCTCGTCTTCCGCGATGTCGCCGATCTGCAGAAGCGAATCGACGAAAAAGCGCAGGCCGAGCTCGGTCGGCAGGCGGCCGGCGCTGGTGTGCGGCGCATAGACGAGGCCGAGCTCCTCCAGATCCTGCATCACATTGCGCACGGAGGCGGGCGACAGCGCCATGGGCAGCAGCCGCGACAGCTGGCGCGAGCCGACGGGATCGCCGCTCGACAGATAGGTGTCGACGATCTGACGAAAGATTTCGCGCGGCCGATCGCCGAGATTGGCGAAGCTCTGCGCGCCGGCGGGAGGGATCGAGTTGCCCATGCGGATCATGACGGGAGAATGGCGCCTCGGCGGCGCGGGTCAAGCCCGGTCTGCGCGAAGGAGCGAAGGGATTTCAAATAGGCGCTCCGCGCCGAGCTGGCCACGGCGTCAGCCGATATCTGGCGGAACATGCCGAGCGAGGTCCATGGCGTCATGCAGGATGCGCAGCACTTCGACCACCTTCCCCTCCGCCACGCGATACATGATGAAATGCCGTCCGCGGCGGCGGCCGCGCCTTGCGAGGTGGAGCGTGCGAACGCCGGGGAGGATTTCGTCGCGCCTCACGCTGCCCGCCACATTCGGCCCTTGCGTCAGCTCGGCGAGGGCGTCCATGAGCGTCGCTTTGTAGATTGCCGTCTGGCGCGGCCCGAAGGTTTCGGCCGTATATTGCAGAATGCGCAGAAATTCGCGCTCCGCCTCGGCGCCGAGGCGGATGCGCCAAGGCGCCTCGGTCACTTTTCCACGGCCCCGGAAGCGGCGAGCGCGTCGAGATGGGCGAGAAGCGCGGAGGCGTCGGCGAATTCTTTGAACTCCGCGCGATCGAAGGCAGAAGCGCCGTCTTGCGCTGCGCTGCGTAGAGCCTCGAGCTTGCGCGCCTCCTCGATCTCACGGCTCTCGACGAGGCGCAGGCCTTCCCGCAGAACCTCGCTCGCATTCTGATAGCGGCCGCTCTGAACGAGCGCCTCGATCAAGCTTTCCTGCCTCTCGGTGAGAACGACGTTGCGGGTCGGCATGGCGGACTCCTCGCTTTTTATAATCATAGTGTCCTTTGGCATTTTATGCCAGCACGAGCCGCGCGGGATGGCGAGCGAAGCCGACGCCCTATCTCTCCTGGATATGGTTGTGGGCGGGACAAGCGCGATGCGAGACGAAATCCTCGTCGATCTGGCTTTGCAGGGCGGCGGCGCGCATGGGGCCTTCACCTGGGGCGTGCTCGATCGGCTGATCGAGGAGCCCTGGCTGCGCATAGACGGGGTCTCCGGCACTTCCGCCGGGGCGATGAACGCCGCCGCGCTCATCCATGGGTTCTCGCAGGGCGGCGTAGAGGGCGCCCGCGTTGCGATGGAGGAGTTCTGGCGGCGCGTCGCCGCCGCGGCGCGGTTCAGCCCTTTGCAGCGCAGCCCGCTGGATATGCTGCTCGGCCGCTGGACGCTCGACAATTCGCCGGCCTTTCTCGCCATGGATTTGTCCTCGCGGCTCGTCTCGCCCTATGACCTCAACCCCGCCGGCGCCAATCCGCTGCGCGACATATTATGCGAGACCATCGATTTCGAGCGTCTGGCGCGCTCGCCGATCAAGCTCTTCGTGACGGCGACCAATGTGCGCACCGGCCGCGCGCGCGTCTTTCGCAACGCTGACCTTTCCGCCGAGGCGCTGCTCGCCTCCGCCTGCCTGCCGACCATGTTCCAGGCGATAGAAATCGACGGCGAGGCCTATTGGGACGGCGGCTACGCCGGCAATCCGACCATCACGCCGCTGGTGCGCGAATGCGCGTCGCAGGACACGATCTTGGTGCAGGTCAATCCGATCGAGCGCAAGGAGACGCCGCGCAGCGCGATCGATATTTTGAACCGGCTGAACGAGATTTCCTTCAACTCGCCGCTGCTCAAAGAGCTGCGCATGATCGCGCTGCTGCGCGATGTCGCCGATCCCGGCCATAGCGAGGGCGCGCGCTGGGCCTCCATGCGCATCCACGCGATCGCCACCGATATGGCGGCGGAGCTGTCGGCCTCCTCCAAGCTGATCGCGGAATGGGAGTTTCTGCTGATGCTGCGCGAGGAAGGACGGCGCCGCGCGGAGGATTTTCTCGAGCACAATGGCGATGCGCTGGGGACGCGCTCGAGCTTCGATCTCGCGGCTATGCTGGACTATGTGTAACGCGCGCCGATGAGCGCCGGCGCGAGAGCGGCGAGATTGGCGCGATAGGCGTCGAGCGAAAAATGCGCGTCATAGAAGCGGCGCATCTCGCTCGCCGCGCGTTGCGCCTCGCTGGGAACGCGCACATCGGCCACGGCGGACTGCAATGCGCGCGCGAAATCCTCCGCGCTGTCGACGATCGTCACATCGGGAAAGCGCGCGAGATCGACATGCATTCCGCGAAAGGCGTGGGTCGTCGAGAGGAGCGGCAGGCCGCTCGCCAGCGCCTCCACCGTCTTGATGGAGAGGCCATGGCCGCGGATCGTCGGCAGCAGCACGAGCCGCGCCGTCGCATAGGCGGCGCCCGGATCGTCGATGCGGCCGACGAAAGATGCGCGATGCGCCGCAAAGAGCGCGGGGTCGCGCGCCTTCACGCCGGCGTCGACATTGCCGACGATGCGTAAATGCGGAATTTTCGTATCGCCGAGCGCCTCGCGCAGGAACCAGCAGACGCTATCGACATTGGCGCTATTGTTGCTAGCGACGAGCAGAATATCCTCGCCGCCGGGGCCGAGCGGCGCTTCCGGCGCGCTCGGATAGAGCAGCGCGTGTTGCTTTTCCGGCAGCAGCGCGCGGAAATCATCATATTCCTGCGCGTTGAGATGCAGCAGAAGATCGGCGCCGCGCATCAGCGCCAGCTCGCGAGCGAGCATCTGCTCATAGGTCACGCGCGGCGGCAGCCAGGGCGCACGCTCGTTCATCAACGCGAATTGGCGCGCTTGCAGATCATGGCTGTCGAGCATTATGGGCGCGCCGCGCGCGAGGCGCTTCGCCACCGACATCAGGAAGAAATGATTGCAATGCACGAGATCGAAGCGGCGATCCATGAGGCCCAGCGGCAGTTCCGCTCGCTCGGCGACGCCGGCGCGAATGACCGCCTGATCGCCATGCAGATAAGGCCACAGAACATCGCGCAGAAAGCGCGGCGCCGCGAAAGCATGGAAAGGCGCGCCGCCGAACCAGCGCTCGCCTTTCGAGAGCTCCGGCGTCGCCTCGACGAAAGCGCGCCAGCGCCAGGCGCGATCCGGCGTGAAGCCCGGCATGTCGCATATGGCGACCGGCGCGACGCGGGCGCCGAGCGCGCGATAGGCGGCGACCTGCCCCAGCACGACGCGATACGTGCCGCAGGAATGCCATGCCGGATGCACAATGGCGACATGACGCCCGGCGAGCGGCAGAGAAGCCGTGTCTTTCATCGCTTGGGCGTCGTTCATCGCACGAGCAACGGCGCGACCGTCTCGTGCAATGCGCGCGCATAGGCGGCGGGGCTGAACATATCGTCATAGAGACGGCGCGTGTCGGAGACTTCGCGCGCGCCAGCGTCGCGACGCTGGCCGATCTCGCGCAGGGCGGCGGCGAAATCGGCGGCGTGATCGGCGAGAATGACATTGCCGAGCCGCTCGGGATCGATGGCCATGCCGCGAAACGCCCGCCGCGTGGCGATGAGCGGCGCGCCGCTCGCCATCGCCTCCACCGCCTTCACCGAGAGGCCATGCCCTTCGATCGTCGGCAGCAGCACGCAGGCGGCCTGCGCATAGATGGCGCCGATATCGTCGACGCGCCCCTTGAACAGCGCGCGGTGGGACTCGTAGAGCGATTTGTCGAGGCGCTTCACGCCGGAGTCGATATTGCCGTAGATCTCCACCTCGACGCCGGGGGCGAGCGGCGCGACCTCGCGCAGGAACCAGCGCAGGCTGACGAAATTTCCGTAATTGTCGCTGGCGACGATGATGATGCGATCGCCGCCCGGCCCGCAGGGAACCGCCGCGATGGCGGGATAGACGAGGCGATGCCGCGCCTGCGGCAGCAGACGGGCGAACTCCGCCCGCTCCTCCTCATTGAGGTGTATGCAGAGATCCGCCGCGCGCATCCACTCGAGCTCTATCGACAACATATCGTCATAGGTCACATAGGGCGGGAGGAAAAAGCCGCCTCGATTGCGCAGAATATATTGTCGCGCTTGTATGTCCTGCGTCTCGACCATGACCGGCGTATTTCTTCCACGAAGCAGTCGAGCAACAAAGGGCAGCGTGAAGTAATGATTCGCATGCACGAGATCGACATTCTCGTCTGCGAAACCGGGAGGAAGAGCGACGAGCTTGGCGAGTTCGACGAGCCAGGTCGCCTGATCGCCATGGATCAGCCGCCACCACGCATAGGCGAGAAAGGACGGCGAGAGAGCGGCGAGCCGACTCGGACCGCAGAAATAGCGCTTGTCGGCCGGCAGCTCGGCGGAGGCGGCGAAATAGGCCTCCCAGCGCGGCCCACACGGCGGCCGCGGGGCCGGCGCGTCCATCAGAGCGATGGAAATCGTCCGCGCTCCGAGCGCGCGATAGGCCTCGAGCTGGCTGACATTGACCTGATAGCTGCCGCAAGAATGCCAAGCGGCGTGAACTACCGCGACCGTCTTCCCCGCGAGTGGTCCTGCGGCGACGGAAGCATCGTTGGGAACCAGCTGCTCGATCGACCCCTCCCGTTCCGCGCGACGATGGGACGCATGGCGCCCTCACCCTCCCCTTCAGGGGGAGGGTGAGGGCGCCATAGCCCGGCGCTCGCGACGGGCGTCCTTTCAGAACGCCCTATGGCCGGGCGGAGTGGGGTGAAGGCCCGAGACTCGGGGCGTCACCCCCTCCCAAGCGCCTTCGGCGCTCGCCCCCCCCCCTCGAAGGGACATGTGGAAACGCCTCTTCCTGCGCGTTTCCACATGTCCCGACTCCGGCGCCGTCCGCCCGCCCCCGCTTGCCCTGCGGCGGCGTTTCCAAGTAGACGGGGTATATGAGCCTTCGACCCGCAAATCCAGATTTTTCCCCGCCACGCTCCGCCCCGGACCAGAGCGGGGCCGCGGCCGGCAAGCGTTATGGAATCGCCATCGTCGGCAATGACAAGATCATCGACTGGCTGCTCCCCTTCCTCGAGAGCTATGCGCAGACCAACGCGCATCTGCCGCTCTATCTCATCCCCTATGACGAGAATGTCGCGCAGACGCGGCGCGCGGCGGACATATACGGCGCGCATTTCATCGAGGAGGTTCCCGAGGCGATCGACCGGCTCGCCGCAGAGCTCTATCCCGGCCCGTTCAACGGCAATCGCCGCCGGCTGCGCAAGCTGCAGGCCCTCGCCCTGCCGCTGGACGAGGTCGCCTATGTCGATGTCGATGTGGTGCTCTATCGCGATTTCTCGCCCATTTTCGGCCGGCTCGAGGCCAAGAAGACGGAATTCATCGTCGCCTCGCCGAGCTTCGAATATGTCTATAACGAGAAGAAGGCCAATTACCCCTTCCTGCGCGACGCGCTGCTGTTCAACGACGGCTTCTGGGTCACGTCCAACCAATATTTGAAGCTCGATCATTTCATCGAGACGATGCGCGAGGACGCCAAGCTCTTCCATGAGGTGCGCAAGCGCGGGCAGCTCTTCGCCCAGCCTCTGGTGAATTTCGTGACGCATCGGCGCGGGCTCGCCATCACGCTTTTGCCGCATTGCGTCGAGCGCGCCTCGCATGAGAGCTTCTATCAGGCGCCCGGAATCACCTTCTCCGAGGGCAAGCCGCTCGATCCCGACGGCAAGGAAATCTACTTCTGCCATTGGGCGGGGGCGACCGCCCTCCCCTCGACGGGCGTTTTCGACGCCTCGTGGAAGGAGTTTTCCAAAGCCGCCTGGGAAAAATTTCGCAAATAGGCCGAATTCCGCTATGAGACTGCCGTGCGGCGGCGGCCCTCCCTCCGGGACGGGTCGATTTCGTCGCACGGAACAGGACACATGCCTCGCCTACTTTTCCTCTATCTCGCACGGCGCATCCTGTTCAGCACGCTCGTCGTCCAGCTCGCGCTCATCGTGCCGGTCGTGCTCTCCTATCTGCTCTACACGCTGACGCCGGCGGCGATTCGCGCCGGCCTGCTGGCCCCGGCGCTGGTCGGCACCATGCCGACGGTCGGCTTCATCACTCTGCCCATGGCGATCGGCGTCGCGACGGCGCTCGAATTCGCGCGCATGTCCAATGAGGGGATGATCGCCGTGCTCTATGCGCTGCGGCTCTCGGTTTGGTCCTTGTGCCGGCCGGCGCTCGTCTGCGCTGGCGCGCTGGTGATCTTCGGCTATGGGATCGCCAATCTCATGGCGCCCTATTACGCCAGCGGCCTGCAGGACGTCATCAATGTGGTGCGCAATTCGCTCAATCACCGCATGTTGGACGCGGCACATTTCTACACTTTCGACAATGGGGTGAAGACGCTCTATCTCCAGCGCTGGGAGACGCCGGACGTCGCCGTCAATCTCTTCGTGCGGCAAATCTCCATCGAGAAGCGCCAGGAGGAGACGATCACAGCGGCGCGCGCCGAATTCCGCCGCCAGCCCTCCGGCGTCGTGGTGGCGCTGTCCAACGGCAGCATTCAGACCAAGCCCTTCGACACGGATGAAGTGCGCATTGCCAATTTCGACGAATACGCCATGGCGCTGCCGATGCAGGGCAGCGAGGCGCTGCCGCCGCGCAATTGGCGCGGCGTCTATGAGCTGACGCTGCCGGAATTCGTCGCCAATTGGCAGATCGCCAAGCTCGACCGCCGCCAGGCCGGCGAATGGATGGCGGAGGCGGCCAAGCGCTTCGGCGTGCCCTCGCTCGCCATCGCCCATACGCTGCTGGCCATGGCGCTGGTGCTGACCTTCGGCAATGTCACGGGACGGCGCGGGGGCATGAGCTCCTTCGTCATCATCGCCATTCCGGCGGCGCACATCTTCTTTCTGGTGGCGCTCGAATCGCTGCTGCGCGCCGATGCGCGTTTCGCTTTTCTTCTGGCCGGGGCGGCGGCGCTCGAGATCGGCGCGTCGATCCTGCTGATCCACCGCCGCAATCGGAGCACCAGCCCGATGCGCGAGCTCCCCGCCTTCGAGACCATCGCCGCCGAGCCGCAGACGGTCGCGGCCTGACCGAGCTGGTCGGAAGCGAGCCCGAAGGCTCGCCCTCCTCTCGACTTAGATGGAATCACGCCGCGGCGAGCACCACGTCGCGATAATGCGGGATGACGACATCCGGCGCGCCGGTCTCGCGCACCGCGCCCTCGTCGATCCAGATCACCCGATCGCAGAGATCGCCGAGAAAGCGCAGATCGTGCGAGACCATCAAAATGGTCCCTTTCTTCGCGAAATCGGCGATGAAGGCCTCACATTTGGCTTGGAACACTTCATCGCCGACCGACAGCGCCTCGTCGACGATCAGAATATCGGCGTCGGCATTGGCGCAGATGGCGAAAGCGACGCGCGCCACCATGCCGCTGGAATAGAGCCGCATCGGCTGATCGAAGAAAGGCCCGATATCGGCGAATTCGGCGATGGCCGGCAGGCGCTTCTCCACTTCCTTGCGCTTCAATCCGAGGATCGCGCCGCCGATCATGGCGTTCTCGCGCCCCGTCAACAGCCCGTCGAAGCCCGAGCCCAGCGCGAGAATCGGCGCGATGCGGCCCTTTACCTCGAAGGAGCCGCGCGTCGGCCGCGTGATGCCGCAGAGAATTTGCAGCAGCGTCGTCTTGCCCGCGCCATTGCGGCCGATAATGCCGACCTTCTCGCCCCTGGCGACCGAAAAGCCTATGTCGTGGAGCACCCAATGCTCCTGATAGAACTTCTTCCACAGGCCGAACAGCACCTGCTTCAGCTGGTCGTTGCGGTGCAGATAGAGCTGGAAGGCCTTGCCGACGCTGTCGCAGCGGATGATGGGTTCAGATGACATCGACGATGACCGATTTGTAGCGCATGAAGAACTGATAGCCGAACAGGAATATCCCGTAGGACACCAGCGCCAGCGCGACATAGGCGATAGGATTGGGCAGCACGCCGTCGAGCGCCACGCCGCGGAGCATCTCTATATAGTCGCCGACGGGATTGAGGCGCAGCCAGATGGAGATATGCGACGGCATTTGATCGAGACGGTAGAAGATCGGCGTCGCGAACATCAGCACCGGCACGACCGACACCATGATATGCGCCACATCGCGGGTGAAGGCGCCGAGCGCCATCAAAAACCACACCACGCCCAGCATGAAGCAGGCGAAAGGCAGAATCAGCAGCGGCGCGAAGAAAATCGTCATCGGCAACTCGCCCGCCGTCAGCAGGCGGAAGACCACATAGACGCCGAGGTTGATGCCACCGTAGACGAAGGCGCGAATCGTCGCCACCCAGGCGATCGTCTCGCTGGGAAAGATCGACTTCTTCACGAAGGTCACATGCTCATGCAGCAGGCCCGGCGCGCGATAGGCGAGTTCGCTGAACAGATTGAAGACGATGAGCCCGATGAAGATGCCGGCCGCGTAATCGGCTGTGCTCATGCCCGCCGACAATTGCGGAATTGTTATAGAAAACAATACCGTATAGGTGAGCAGCATGATCAGCGGGGAGAGCACGGCCCAGAGCGGCCCGAGCACGGAGCCGCGGAACCTCGAGGTGAGCTCCCGCCGCACCACTGCGCGAATGAGCTCCCTATGGTGCCAAGCCCGCTCGAAGGGGGCGACATAGGCGACGATCGGTATTTGAGCGAGCGACAGGCCGAACCTCCCTGGATCGAATGCGGCGGCGCAGCCGCATAGACCAGTTCGGCGCCGCCTCTGTCAACGGTCCGGCCGAGTCCGCCTCGGCGGGCGGCCTCGGCAATCGGCCTCGGCTTGACGCGCCGCCGCGCCGTTCCTACTCTTTCGACAAAGTTTCAATTCGAAAGGAAAGCCATGTCTGCCGCGACCGTCAAAGTCTCCGATGCGAGCTTCGAAGCCGAGGTTCTGAAATCCGACCAGCCGGTCGTCGTGGATTTCTGGGCCGAATGGTGCGGCCCCTGCCGCACCATCGCCCCGGCGCTCGAGGAGATCGCCGCCGAGCTCAAGGACAAGCTCAAAATCGTCAAGCTCAACGTCGACGAAAATCCCAATGTCGCCGGAATGCTGGGCATTCGCTCCATCCCGACGCTCATCATCTTCAAGGACGGCAAGGCCGCCTCGCAGAAGGTGGGCGCCGCGCCCAAGGGCGAATTGCTGCGCTGGATCAATGGCGCTATATAAGCGCTCGACGTAACGTGAGCGAAGGCGTAAGCACACGAGCATGACGCTCTCGGATATTGCGCCTTCGCTCGGATTCTCCCCGCAGGAGATGACGGCTATCGTCCTCAGCCTGAAGGTCGCGGGGACGGCGACGGTATTTTCCCTGCCGATCGCAGTATTCGCCGCCTATGCATTGGCGCGCTGGCGCTTTCCCGGCCATACGGCGCTCAACGCCCTCATCCATCTGCCGCTGGTGATGCCGCCGGTCGTCACCGGCTTCGCGCTGCTGCTGCTGCTCGGCCGCAAGACGCCGCTCGGCGCCTTTCTGGCGGAATATTTCGGAATCGTCTTCGCCTTTCGCTGGACGGGCGCGGCGCTGGCCGCGGCGGTCATGAGCTTTCCGCTGATGATTCGGCCGATTCGCCTCTCCTTCGAGAGCATAGACGAGCGATTGGCGCAGGCCTCGCGCTCGCTCGGCGCCAACCCTTTATGGACCTTTTTCCTGGTGACTCTGCCGCTGGCGGCTCCCGGCGTCATCGTCGGCGCCATTCTCGGCTTCGCCAAGGCGCTCGGAGAGTTCGGCGCGACGATCACCTTCGTCTCCAACATTCCCGGCGAGACGCAGACGATTCCCTCCGCCATCTACAGCTACACCCAGACGCCGGACGGCGACGCCGACGCGCTGCGGCTCGCGGCCGTATCGGCGGCGATCGCCATAGGGGCGCTCGTCGTCTCGGAAATATTGCAAAAGCGCGCCGACGCGACGAGAGCCGGCAAATGATCGGCGTCGACGTCAAATTGCGCCGGGGCGATTTCACTCTCGCCGCCGCCTTCGCCTCCAAGGCCCGCATATTGGCGCTGCATGGACCGTCTGGCTCCGGCAAGACGACGCTCGCTCATCTCGTCGCCGGCCTCGCCGCCCCCGACGAGGGTCATATAGCGGTGAACGGCGCCACGCTGGTCGATACGGCGCAGCGGCTTTTCGTTCCGCCGGAGAAGCGGCGCATCGGCCTCGTATTCCAGGACGCGCTGCTGTTTCCGCATCTCGACGTCAAGACCAACATTCTCTTCGGCCGCTTCTTCACGCCCAAGGCGGAGCGCCGCGTGCCCTTCGAGGCCGTCATCGAAACGCTCGGCGTCGCACATCTGCTGCGCCGCCGCGCCGGCGCGCTCTCGGGCGGCGAGCGGCAGCGCGTCGGCCTCGCGCGCGCGCTTTTGTGCTCGCCCCGCCTTTTGGCGATGGACGAGCCCATGGCCTCGCTCGACTATGACCGCCGCCAGGAGATCATGACGCTGATCGAGCGTCTGCGCGACGAATTCTCCATTCCGATCCTGCTCGTCTCACATGCGGCCGACGAGATATTGCGCCTCGCCGACGAAGTGATCTCGCTGGAGAAAGGCCGCATCGTCGCCAAGGGTCTGCCGTCGGAGACGCTGGCGGCGGCGAGCCGGCACATAGAAGGCGGGCGCTTCTCCGTGGTGAGCGCGCTGGAGGCGCATGTCGGCGCCTATGATACGCGCTATGGCGTGACGCGGCTCGCACATCCGGCGGGCGAGATCATCGTCGCGGCGCATGTCGCCAATGGCGACCGGCGAGTGCGCGTGCTGATCAACGCCACTGACGTGGCGCTCGCCTATCACAAGCCCGAGAACACCAGCATTCGCACCGTGCTGCTCGGCCGCATCGCCGCGATCGACGAGGACGAGAGCCCGCTCGCCTTCGTGCGGCTCGAGCTCGAAGGCGGCGGCAAGGTCGTCTCGGCGACGACGCGGCTTTCGGTCGCCGAAATGAATTTGAGCGTCGGCGCGCAAGTCTATGCGCTGGTGAAATCCGTGGCGCTGGACGAGAGGGAGCTCGGAGCCGGCGCGTGACGCATTGTGGGAAGCGGCCGAGCGCGGTGCCCCGCTGGCTTGCGAGACGATGAGCCGCGCAATAGGCTGACGCGACGATATTCTATCCATTTTTCGCGGCGGGAGAAACGATGACCGACCTGGAAAAGCCTAGCATTACAGTTGCTTTTTCAGATGGGCTCGCCTTGCTTCGGCTTGGTGCGCTCGTCGCCATAACGACCATGTGATGACGAACTCGGGGCGAATGCGTTTTCGTGCGA
>NZ_WOVC01000085.1:0-3402 GCF_011378635.1 Methylosinus sp. RM1 | reverse complement strand
CGCCTGGCCGGCCCCTATGGAGCCGAGCGCGTCGAGGCCGCGGCGGAACGCGCCATAGAGATCGGCGCGAAGACCTACGGCTCGGTCAAATCCATTCTCGACAACAAGCTCAAGAAGTGGGCCGAGTCGCAAATCTTGCTGCTCGAAAACGGCCTGATAACGATGACCGAGTTTCTTGCCGAGCGCGGCGTCGATTTCGAAGCGCATCTCGACACGCTCGCGGCTGAACGCGCCGAGATCAAAAAGCGCGGTCTCAATGGTGCGTTTTTCCCCGGCGCTGTCACGACGCGAACCGACGTCGTCGAGAACGAGCCGCCGCCCGATGCGCGCAATGTGTCGCCGCGCGAGCCGCAGCAACCGGAACCACGCCAGCGCAAGGCGCGTCAGCTTCAAACGCGTCCATCACGTCGAGCGCCGCGCCTAGAACCATACATTCCGCCACATGAGCGCGATGCGTTGGACGCAGACGAAGCGCTCAGCTTCTAACACAAGGAACAATCTATCATGGTCTACAACATGCGCGGGCAACCCCAGCGGCCTGCTATGTCGCAGAGCAATTATCCGACGACCAACGACAACGCGAACGCGTTCGCTGGCGCAAACCCGTGCGAGATTTTGGCCGCCCTCGAATACGCCCGTGCGGAATTCGCGATGGGAAAAAACGTCGCGTCTATCCGCTTCAACGGAAGGCAAACCGACTATCACCGCGGCGACATGGTGGGGCTCACCCGTCTCGTCGCCGAATATCGCGTGCTCTGCCAAGGCGGCGGCGGACGTGCGATCCGCGCCGGCGGCTATCACCGCAACCCATACATCGGCCGTCCATTCGGCTACTGAGCGGAACAACGTCACATGTCGAAACCTTCTCTTTCATGGGGTGGCGCGAACCTCGACCAACTGCGCACGTCGGGCGGCAAGCTCATGACCGAGGCCGAGGCGCGTGCCAAGGGCTACGCGATACCCCGACCGCCTCGAGCGCAGGCCGCAGGCGCATCCTCGCGGCAGAGCGCTACCTTCGAACCATCCGAGGCGAATATCGCGCCCTCGACCTTCTATGACCGCATAGAGAATGCGCGCGCTGCCGCCGAGTTCGAGCGCGAACGCTACGCAGACGCGATCATGTCTCTTCCCGAGGCGAAGAGCCGGCCTCGCGCGGCGAAGAAGATCGCCGAAGTTCATAACGCGAAGAGCCTGCCGCCGCACAAGGCGAGCGCGCTGCTCGCGTCGCTCCCGGCCGAGATCAGCGGCAACATCACCACCACGTCAATTCGAGAACACGGGAAACCCAAGATGACTAACGCCGAACTCCGCCGCCTTGTCGAGGTCCGTCTCGCGGGCATGTCCGCCTCTCGGATGACCACGCCAGAGAAGGCCGAAGAGGCGCGTCGCTTGTCGTATGCGCTGCGCATCCTGAACAGCGACCCGCGCGCCGACGCTTTCGACGTCTTTCAGAAAACCGGCTGCGACATGGTCGCACTGCTCGGTAGCGGAAATAAGAACGCGTCGACCTCGCGCGGCAGCATCGCCGCCGAAGAGATCGAAGCGCCGACCCGTGAACAGCGCCGCGCCGAGATCGCCAAAGCCGCGAGCATAACCAACAAGGCCAACGGCTTTCGTTCGAACATGGCCGGCAAGCGAAATAGCTTCGCGATCTAAACCACGTCTCCATTCGCGAGCACGTTGCTACGTGCTCGCCACATCACAGAAAGCACGTCATGGGATTGTTCGATCCGCCGAACTTCCGCCAACTCATGAACATGGTTGTCGAGCCGGGCCATAACGAGCACTTCGGCGAGACGTTCGAAATACAACGCTGTGTGTTTCGTCCAAATCGCCAATCGCAACCGGACGGGTCGCCGCCGATCGTCGCAAACGGCATATGGGATGAAGAGCCGCACCTGTCCATGGTAGGCGGCGAAGAAAGCGGCGTCATGTCGACTGACCCACAAGTCAGCTTCGCACATCGCGACTTGCCTGTCCCTTTGAACCGCGGCGATCAGATACGGCGCATGTCGGACGACGTGCTCTATGAGATCACTGCCGTAAAGCCGGATGGCATGTCGCGCATCTTCGTCGACGTGGTGAGGCTCGGTCTCAACGATCAATAAGGAGAGCGGGGAATTATGATGCAAAGAGTGAAATACGAAAGGCGTGCGGACCTTCAAGGAACGCAGCACGACATATGCGACTTTGCCAAACCCGCAGGTCCTGAACTGTCTCGCGATGTGGCATACCATGTCATTCCAGCGCTGGCGCTGTTTCGAAGCGCGAAGACGAAAGAGGACGTAGCGGACCTGCTAGACAGTGTTATTCCGCAGCACATCATCGGCGACATTGCAGCCGACGTCGGGAGGCGGCCCCATTTCTATCAGCGAGCCGTCATAGGCGCGCTGCTCTACCGAGCGGATATTGCGGACCTCGAGCGACGCATCGGCAAATGGCCGGCGCGCGCGATCGTATATCGCTATGCGCCGGGCCGCGCGGCCGAGATCGAGTGAACGAGATAGCGCATGGGGCGCGGTTCAACGTGTAACGCGCGCGGCGAGTCACTGCTCGGCCCTTTGCGCAGCGGATATCGAAACGAGCAGTGACAGCGACCTTAGAACTTGGCCCCGTGCTTTCCCATGTGGAGGGCATGGGGCCTTTTTCTGTCGCGCAATGCTGCCGCAGATCACGACACCTTTAGCATAGACACATGCGCTAACGTGCCTATGGTCGCCGCCGATCAAACACGAAAGGGAGCCGACGACATGCAAGCCGCCTTTGGCGAATTGAACAACGCACACGCCGCGTTTCTCGACACCTTCGAGGCCGCCGTGCGCGAGCGCCTGTCACCGTTCGCAGCGGTGGCCCTACAGCGGCTTTTCGAGGCCGAGGCGCATAATCACGACGCCATGATTGAGCTTGCCTCACGGGCCAGCGCTGCTGCCACAATCGCGATTTCGAACGACGGCACGCTCGCGAAGTTGGAGCGCGCCATTCTCGACGCGGCTTGCGCCTTAGAGGTCATGCTCGACATGAGGGGTTCGAACGTCGTCACGTTGCGACGACGATCATAGGTCACGAACGCCGCGCCGCTACGGGCCGCCATGTAGTTTGCGGATAAGCTCTATCAGCACAACCAAGAATCCCCCCGCCTCGGCGTGGCGTTTCCAGTCGACGCGGCGATACCATGCGACAAAACGCTTAGACAGGTCGGCGGCGATCTTCATTGAATCGGTCTCCTCAGCAAGAAAACGAGGGGACCTATTTCTTGTTCTCCGCTTTTCGGATGATTGGCAAGGGTTTTGAGCGTAAGCGCCGTTTCCGTCCCATTGCCGCTGGAATGGAAGAGCAGCTTGCAATTCGTTGCGACAAGGCATTGCAAGCCTTTGGCGCAAAGCTTTGCCAGCGATTGGTTCA
>NZ_WOVC01000037.1:0-27583 GCF_011378635.1 Methylosinus sp. RM1 | reverse complement strand
TGAACAGGGCGAAGGCGAGGCTCATCACGGCGGCTCCAGAATCACTCCCCCGATAGGGAATCATGCCTGAGCCGATCCGTTAACCGCCGTTAACCCGAATTCGGAACCCTGAGGGCCGAGTCTGCGACTTGACGGACGGCCCCGGAGCGCGCATGTTAGCGCTATGACGAGCACGCTCCACTCCTGCATCCTTTGTCGGATCATTATCAGCTAGCGCAAAAGCTGGCCGGAGCCGTCACGTCTCTCTTCATGACACGCAATGACGCCCCGGGCCGGCAGGCCGAGGGAAATTCATGTCGTCCGAAGCTCCCGTTCTGAAGCTCTACAATACGCTGTCGCGCGCCAAGGAGGAGTTCCGTCCTCTCGATCCGGCGAATGTGCGCATGTATGTCTGCGGCCCCACGGTCTATGACTACGCCCATATCGGCAATGCGCGGCCGATCATCGTTTTCGACGTGCTGTTTCGCCTGCTGCGCCATCTCTATGGCGCCGATCATGTCACCTACGTCCGCAACATCACTGACGTCGACGACAAGATCAACGCGCGCGCCGCCGAGCGTGGAATCACGATCCGCGAGCTGACCGAGGGCACCAATAAAATCTTCCAGGATGATGTGAAGGCGCTCGGCTGCCTCGAGCCGAGCGTGCAGCCGCGCGCCACCGAGCATATCGCCGAGATGATCGCGCTCATCGAGAAGATGATCGCCGCCGGCCACGCCTATGCGGCGGATGGCCATGTGCTGTTCGACGTGCCGTCCATGGCCGAATATGGCCGCTTGTCGCGTCGTCCGCTCGACGAGATGATCGCCGGCGCCCGCGTCGATGTCGCGCCCTATAAGCGCGGCGACATGGATTTCGTGCTGTGGAAGCCGTCAAAGGAGAGCGAGCCTGGCTGGGAGTCGCCCTGGGGACGCGGGCGGCCCGGCTGGCATCTCGAATGCTCGGCCATGTCGTGGAAGCATTTGGGCGAGGTGTTCGACATTCACGGCGGCGGCATCGATCTCGTGTTTCCGCATCACGAGAACGAGATCGCCCAGACGCGCTGCGCCTTCGGTCACGAGGCGATGGCGAATTACTGGATGCACAATGGATTCCTGCAAGTCGAGGGCGAGAAAATGTCCAAGAGCCTGGGGAATTTCGTGACCATCAACGAGCTGCTGCACACGGAGAATTTCGGCGGGCGGAAATGGCCGGGCGAGGTGCTGCGCCTCGCCATGCTGCGCACGCATTATCGCCAGCCGATCGATTTTACCGTGAAGGCGCTCGAGGAGGCGGAGGCGAGCCTGCGCAAATGGAGCGCGCAGATCGGCGAGGTTTCCGCTGCGCCTGCGGCAGCGGGCGAGGTTTTGAATGCGCTCGCAGATGATCTCAACACGCCGCTCGCGCTGGCGTCTCTGCACGAGCTGGACGCCGCCGCGCTCGACGGAGCGTTGAAGCTCTTCGGCATAGACATTTGCGCCTATCGGCAATGGGTCGAAGGCGAGACGAAACAGGCGGTCGATGCGGAGCAGGTTTCCTCATTGATCTCGACGCGCCTCGCTGCCCGCACGGCAAAAAACTGGGCCGAGTCCGACCGCATACGCGACGAGCTCGCGGCGATGGGCGTCGCGCTGAAGGACAATAAGGACGGCACGACGACATGGGAGGTGAAGCGATGAAGCTTCACTGCGCTCGAACATTATCCAACGATCAAGACGCGCGACTCCTTCTCCCGCTTTGGGGGAGAAGGTGGCCCGGCCATAGGGCGTCCGAGAGGACGCCCGTCGCAAGCGACGGGCTTTTGGCCGGGTCGGATGAGGGCTCGCTGCGCATGGAATCGTCGAAACGCGTCATGGACCCTCATCCGACGCTCGCTGACGCGAGGGCCACCTTCTCCCACGAGTGGGAGAAGGAGACGCGCACGAAGATTCCGTCTTTCGTGAGAGGAGACCACGCCCATGCTTAAGAACGACTGGCGCAGATTTCTGCCCTTTCCGGGGCATTGGGCGTCTTATCTCGTGTTCAAGCTCATCATCCTCGCGCTCGCAGCCGTCGCCGCATGGCATGTGCTCGCGGCCTTCGAGCTGATCTAGCCATGGCGCGCGCCGCTTCCGCTCCCGGGCTTCGTCCCTTTCTGCCGACCGATGCGCCGCGCCTCGCGCAATTGTTTCGCGCGAGCATAGAGACGCTCGCCGCCGAAGATTACGGCGAGGATCAGCTCGCCGCCTGGGCCGCCGCCGCCGATGACGAAGAGGCTTTCGCCAAGAAGCTCGCGGGCGCGCTCACACTCGTCGCCTCGCTCGACGGCGAGATCGCTGGCTTCGCCGCGCTGCGCGACAATAAGCTCTTCGACATGCTCTATGTGCATCCGCGCGCGGCGCGGCGCGGCGTCGGCTCGGCGCTCGCCGATGCGATGGAAAAGCTCGCCGCCGCGCGGGGGACGCGCGAGATCAGCGTCGACGCTTCCGACGCGGCGCGCGATTTCTTCGCCGCGCGTGGCTATGTCGCCCATCAGCGTAACATGCGCGAGCTGCGCGGCGAATGGCTCGGCAACACCACGATGAAGAAAACACTCGAGAGCAAGGCTGCAACGCAATGACACGGGAGAGGCTGACGCTCTTCGACACGACGCTGCGCGATGGCGCGCAGACGACCGGCGTCGATTTCTCGCTCGCCGATAAGCGCCAGATCGCCGCAATGCTCGACGAGCTCGGCCTCGATTACATCGAGGGCGGCTATCCCGGCGCCAATCCGCTGGACACCGAGTTTTTTGCGAAGCGCCCGCCCTTGAAGGCGCATTTCGCCGCCTTCGGCATGACGCGCCGGCAGGGCCGCTCGGCCTCCAACGATCCCGGCGTCGCCGCCCTGCTGGACGCCGATTGCGATTGCGTGACCTTCGTCGCCAAGGCCTGGGATTATCAAGTGCGCGTCGCGCTGCGCTCGACGCTCGAGGACAATCTCGACGGCATTCGCCAATCCGTCGCCGCCGCCGTCGCGCGCGGCAAGGAAGTGCTCGTCGATTGCGAGCATTTCTTCGACGGCTATAAGGACAATCGCGATTATGCGCTGGCCTGCGCCAATGCCGCGCATGAGGCTGGCGCAAGGTGGATCGTGCTCTGCGACACCAATGGCGGCTCGCAGCCCAATGAGGTGGAGCACATCGTGGCCGAAGTCGCGCGCGTCATTCCGGGCGCCAAGCTCGGCATTCACGCGCATGATGATACGGGGCAGGCGGTCGCCGTCTCGCTGGCCGCTGTGCGCGGCGGCGCGCGGCAGATACAAGGCGCGCTCAACGGGCTCGGCGAACGCTGCGGCAACGCCAATCTCACGACGATCATCGGCAATCTTCTGCTCAAAAGCGAGTTTTCGGATCGCTTCGAGATCGGCGTGACGCGCGAGAGCCTGACGCATTTGACGCGCACCAGCCATGCGCTCGACGAATTGCTCAATCGCGCGCCCAATCGTCACGCGCCTTACGTCGGCGCCAGCGCCTTCGCCACCAAGGCCGGCATTCACGCCTCTGCAGTGCTGACCGATCCGCGCACTTACGAGCATGTGCCGCCGGAGAGCGTCGGCAATCAGCGCCGCGTGCTGGTGTCGGATCAGGCAGGAAAATCCAATATCATCGCCGAGCTGGAGCGATTGGGAATTTCGCTCGCGAAGGATGATCCGCGGCTCACGCGCCTGCTGGACGAGGTGAAGGAGAAGGAGGCGCAAGGCTACGCCTATGAAGGCGCCGACGCCTCTTTTTATCTGCTCGCCAAGCGCGTTCTCGGCGAGGTTCCGCATTATTTCGACATTGAGCGCTACAGCGTCGCCGTGGACCGCCGCTTCGGCGTCAATATCGGCGCGGAGGAGGCGGGCGCGGAGGCGATCGTCAAGCTGCGCATAGACGGGCGCTCGACGATCTCCGCCGCCGAGGGCAATGGCCCGATCAATGCGCTCGATGTGGCGCTGCGCAAGGATCTCGGCAAATATCAATCCTTCATCGAGGATGTGAAGCTCGTCGATTATCGCGTGCGCGTGTTCCAGGGCGGCACGGATGCGGTGACGCGCGTGCTGGTCGAATGCGCGGACGCCAAAGGGGAGATATGGTCCACCGTCGGCGTCTCGCCCAATGTCGTCGATGCGTCTTTCGAGGCGCTGGTCGATGCGATCGTCTATAAGCTGGTGAGGTCCGGCGCGGTCTAGCCGTCTTCCTTATCCCATTTCATCGGAGAACGAAGCGCGCGCCTTCAAAAATGCTTTTCTATCGCCGTCTCGTCGCCTTCGTTCTTGGGAACGCGCGTCGCGCGCAGCATGGGGATCACATCCTCTATGCGCTCGGCGACCATATAGCGAACCTCATAGCCCGGGCGGATGAAGCCGGCGTTGTGCATATGCGCGAAGAGCGAGAGCAGCGGCTTCCAGAAGCCGCCTATGTCGGCGATGACGAGCGGCTTGCTGTGGCGGCCGAGCTGAATCCAGGTCAATTGCTCAGTCAGCTCCTCGAGCGTGCCTATGCCGCCCGGCAGCGCCACGAAAGCGTCTGACTTCTCGAACATCAGACGCTTGCGCGTATGCATGTCCGGCACGACCTCCAGCTCGGTGACGGAGGAGAGCGCGACCTCGCGCTCGTCGAGAAAGCTCGGAATAATTCCAGTGACCTTGCCGCCCTGCGCCAGCGTGGCCCTCGCGACGGCGCCCATCAGGCCGCAGGAGCCGCCGCCGAAGACGAGATTCACGCCTTCGCGCGCTAGCGCTGCGCCCAGCGCTTCGGCGGCATGGGCGTAGACGGGATCATCGCCGGTGGAGGAGCCGCAATAGACGCAGACGCTTTGAATTTTTTTCAGATCGCTCATTTTCGTTTGATGACCCGCTCCAGCGGCTGCGTCAAGGCCGGCGGGGGCCGGCGACGTGAGCGGAGCGCTCGTGCGTTCGCACTTCAAACCACTTATATGAAATCCAGATGTCATAGCGGCGCCTCCGTTGGAAGGACTGGAACAGGGTGATGCGACAGGTCGGTGCAGAAGAAGAACAAGCTTCGGCGCAAGTCTCGGTACATGGGGTCGTCGAAGAGATAGAAAAGCCGCTCGGCCGGGAATCCGTGATCGCGACCATTCGCAAGCTCTGGCCCTATATATGGCCCAAGGGCCGGCGCGACCTGGAGCGACGCGTTCTCATCGCGCTCGCTCTGCTGCTCGTCGGAAAATTGGTGAATATGGCGGTCCCCTTCGCCTTCAAATGGGCGGCGGATGGCCTCGCTTCGGACGCCGCCGTTCCGACGATCCTCGGCGGCGCCGTCGGCTTCACCATTCTCTATGGCGTGCTGCGCGCGCTCTATGCGCTGCTGACGCAGGCGCGCGACGCCTTATTCGCGGCCGTCGCCATGCACGCCGTGCGGCGCCTCGCCAATCACCTCTTCGTGCATATGCACCAATTGTCGCTGCGCTTCCACATCGGCCGCAAGACCGGCGGCCTGACGCGCGTGCTGGAGCGCGGCCGTGACGGCATAGAGACGCTCACGCGGCTCGTGATGTCGACGGCGGTTCCGACGATTGTCGAGTTCGCGCTCGTCGTCGGCGTGCTCAGCGTGCAATTCGATTGGGATTACGCTCTCGTCGCCATGCTGACGATCGCGGCTTTTCTTCTCTACACGCTCATCGCCACCAATTGGCGCATCGCCATTCGCCGCTCGATGAACGAGAGCGACGTCGACGCCAATGTGAAGGCGATCGACAGCCTTCTCAACTATGAGACGGTGAAATATTTCGTCGCCGAGCGGCGCGAGGCGGAGCGCTATGACAAATCCATGGCGATTTATGAGAACGCCAGCATTCGCTCTTACATATCGCTCGCGCTGCTGAACGCCGGGCAGGCGGTGATCTACACGATCGGCCTGGCGGTCATGATGGTCCTGTGCGTGCATGGCGTGCGCAGCGGGCGCAACAGCGTCGGCGATTTCGTGCTGGTCAACGCCATGATGATCCAGCTCTATCAGCCGCTCAATTTCATGGGCACTCTCTATCGAGAGACGCGCCAGGCGATCGTCGATATCGAAAAAATGTTCGCCATTCTGTCGCAGCAGCCGGAGATCGCCGATCGGCCCGACGCCGCGGACCTCGATGTGCGCGAAGGGCGCATCGTTTTCGACGATGTGGTCTTCGCCTATGACAGCAAGCGGCCTATATTGCAGGGCGTGAGCTTCACGGCGGAGCCCGGCGCGACCATCGCCATCGTCGGCCCCTCGGGCGCCGGAAAATCGACGATCTCGCGGCTCATGTTCCGCTTCTACGAGCCGCAAGCGGGGCGCATCACCATCGACGGGCAGGATGTTTCCGCGGTCACGCAGCGATCGCTGCGCGAGGCGATCGGAATGGTGCCGCAGGATACTGTGCTGTTCAACGACAGCATCGCCTACAACATCCGCTATGGCCGTTGGGACGCGAGCATGGAGGAGGTGCGCGAGGCGGCGCGTCTCGCGCAGATCGACAGCTTCATCCGCTCGCTTCCCGATGGCTATGAGGCGCAGGTCGGGGAGCGCGGGCTGAAGCTCTCGGGCGGCGAGAAGCAGCGCGTCGCCATAGCGCGCACGATTCTCAAAGCGCCGCCGCTGCTCATTCTCGACGAGGCGACATCGGCGCTCGACAGCTTTACCGAGCATGAGATTCAGGAGGCGCTGGCGCGCGTCTCGCGCGGCCGCACGACGCTCGTGATCGCGCATCGGCTGTCGACGGTCGTGGATGCGGATGAAATCCTGTTCCTCGATCGCGGCCGCATCGTCGAGCGCGGCGCGCATCTGCAATTGCTGGAGAAGAACGGCGCCTATGCCGCCATGTGGCGCCGCCAGCGGCAGGCCGATGAGGAAGGCGCCCGGCGCGCAGACGCCGAGCGACGCGAGACCGAGGAAATGCCCGCGTGAGCGCTAGCGGGCGGTCGGGCTGCGACGACCATCGCTCAGGCGGCTTTGCGGGGAAAAACGCATAGCAATAGCGATCGTCAGAAAGACGCCGACCGCCATTGCTTCCCAGGCCCCGGCGAGATCGGCGAAACGGTCTCGTATCGCGCCGGCGGCGAAAGGCGTCAGGCTGGCGATGATATAGCCGCCGCCCTGCACGAAGGCCGCGAGCTCGCCGGCGCGGGCCGGATCGTCGACATGATCGAGCGTGACGATCAAGGACAGCGGAAACAATGCGCCGAGGCCGAGTCCCAGCAGAATCGCCGCCGGCCATGCGAGCGACAGAGGCGCCACGGCCACGCAGATCAAGCCTGCCGTTATGCTCGTCAGGACGACGAAGAGCGGCCCGCGGCGATCGGGAAAGCGCGCGATGAAAGCGGAGACGGCGAGGCTCGCGGCCACTTCTGCGAGGGTGACGCCGGCGAGCAGATAGCCGCTATAGGCGCGGCTCTGGCCGAGGCTCGTGTAATAGGGCGGCAGCCAGGCGAGGACCAGCGTGAAGGCGCCGGTGCCGACGCCGAAAAACAGCATCAGCGTCCAGGCGCGGCCGTGGCGCCATAAGGGCTCCGTCGTCTGGCTCACGCCGCCGCCGGCTTCTCTCGCGGGGAAAGGGAGCAGCAGCCAGACGAGCGTGGCGATGAACGCTGGAACCGACCAGACGCCGAGCGCGGCGGGCAGGCCGAAGTCGCGCTCGAGCCCGGCGGCGGTCGCGGCGGCCAGAGCTGCGCCGCTCATGATGCCGGTCGTGTAGAGCCCCATGATGCGGCCTGCGCCTCGGCCGAAACGCCCTTTGATGAAACCGGGCAGAAGGGCCTGCACGATCGCGACGCCGAGGCCGGCCGCCGCCGCCGTCGTCAGCATTCCGGCGGCGTCGGTCCATTCCAATCGGCCCGCGCAGGCGAGGGAAATGACCGCGATGCCGATCGCGACGCCGGTCTTCGCGCCGAGAAGCTGCGTCAGACGTCGCCCGGCGAAGGCTCCGACGCCCATGAGAAACACCGGCAAGGTGGTGAGCAGCCCGGCTTGCGCCGAAGTCAGCCCCGCGGAATTTTCGATGATGTCGAGAATCGGGCCGAGGCCGGCCATGACCGGCCGGAGATTGAGCGCGAGGCACAGGATCGCGATCAGGGCGAAGTCATGCCCCTCGTTTCTGGCGCGGGTTTCGGAAGCTGCGGTCGCGCTATCGGCTGTGGTCATGGGCTCACTCGCAATTTTTAGGGGGACGAGCCGCGCCTTGCGGCAAATTCATTCGGCGGGTAATATCTCGATGATAAGTATCTTTATGTCAAGATATATGGGCGGACTCACAAAATGAACCAGGACCGCGCTGCGCTGGCCGCCCGGCAATGGAGCCGCGAAAGGCCTGATTTGGACGCTTTTCCGATGGAGGCGCTGGGCCGTCTGCTCGAGCTGGCGTCGCGGATCTCGCGCGATCGGCTGGCCCCCGTCTTCGCGGAATTCGGCCTGCAGACTGGCGATTTCGACGTATTGGCGACGCTCCGCCGCGCCGGCCCGCCCTATGCGCTGACGCCTACGGCGCTCTATGAGGCGACGATGATCTCCTCCGGCGGCATGACGGCGCGCATCGACCGGCTGGAAACGGCCGGCCATGTGGCGCGCGTCAAGCATCCGACGGATCGGCGCGCCGCGCTGGTCGGGCTGACCGAGCAAGGGAAGTCGCTGATCGACGAGGTCTTGCCCCGCCATGTGCAGACTGAAGCGGCGGTCTTGTCGGCGCTGACGGAAGACGAGCAGAAGACGCTCGATCGCCTGCTCGCCAAGCTTTTGGCCGGCCTGTAGCGCCGGCGATGGAGCAGGGAGTTTCTTCGCGCTTCCATCCTCGCGATTCCGGGGCCATATTCGCGGCCATGGCCTCTCCACCCAAAAAGCCGAAGAATCCCGCCAAGCCGACGCGCGCCAAGGCCGCCAAGCCCGAGGTGTCGCCGATCGCGCCGCATTTGCAGGCATTGCTCAATCCCGGCCTCGCCGAGCGGCAAGCGGGCTTCGAGGAGGCGCCGCAGGCCGCCTATGACGCCGGCGCGGTCGATGGCGAGCTGGCCGAGCGGCTCGATCTCGGCGGCGCGGGCGGCGTCTCGGCGACCATGGAGAGCCTCGAGCAGCTGTTGAAGCGCGGCGACCCCAATCTGCGCGAGAAGCAGCCTTGGACGCCGCATCGGCCGGAGCGGCCGCAAAAGAGCGAAGGCGGCGTCAAATTCGATCTCGTCTCCGATTATCAGCCGCGCGGCGACCAGCCGCAGGCGATCGAGGAGCTGGTCGCCGGCATAGAGGCCAATGAGCGCGATCAGGTGCTGCTCGGCGTCACCGGCTCCGGCAAGACCTATACGATGGCGCAGGTGATCGCCCGCACGCAGCGGCCGGCGCTGGTGCTGGCGCCCAATAAGACGCTGGCCGCGCAGCTCTATGGCGAGTTCAAGAGCTTCTTCCCCAATAACGCCGTCGAATATTTCGTGTCCTATTACGATTATTATCAGCCCGAGGCCTATGTGCCGCGCACCGACACCTACATCGAGAAAGAATCCTCGGTGAATGAGCAGATCGACCGGATGCGCCACGCCGCGACGCGCGCGCTGCTGGAGCGCGACGACGTCATCATCGTCGCCTCCGTGTCCTGCATCTACGGCATAGGATCGGTCGAGACCTACACCGCGATGACTTTCGGCGTCAGCCTCGGCGAGAAATTGGAGCAGCGCCAGCTCGTCACCGATCTCGTCGCTCTGCAATATCGCCGCATCAGTTCCGATTTCACGCGCGGAACATTCCGCGTGCGCGGCGATACGGTCGATATTTTCCCGGCTCACTATGAGGACCGCGGTTGGCGCATCTCCTTCTTCGGCGATGAGGTGGAGTCGATCTGCGAGTTCGATCCGCTGACCGGCAAGAAGACGCAAGACCTGGAGTTCGTGAAGGTCTACGCCAATTCGCATTATGTGACGCCGCGCCCGACGCTGCTGCAGTCGATCAAGGCGATCAAGGACGAATTGCGCGGACGGCTCGGCGAGCTGAACAACGCCGGTCGTCTCGTCGAGGCGCAGCGATTGGAGCAGCGCACGCGCTTCGATCTCGAGATGATGGAGGCGACAGGCTCCTGCGCCGGCATCGAGAACTACTCGCGCTATCTCACCGGCCGCAAGCCCGGCGAGCCGCCGCCGACATTGTTCGAATATCTGCCGGACAACGCCATCGTCTTCGCGGACGAGAGCCATGTGAGCATTCCGCAGATCGGCGCCATGTACAAGGGCGACTTCCGCCGCAAGGCGACGCTCGCCGAATATGGCTTTCGCCTGCCGTCCTGCATGGACAATCGTCCGCTGCGCTTCGAGGAATGGGACGCGATGCGCCCGCAATCGGTCGCCGTCTCGGCGACGCCGGGCGATTGGGAGATGGAGCGCACGGGCGGCGTCTTTGTCGAGCAGGTCATTCGCCCGACCGGCCTCATCGATCCGCCAGTGGAGATACGTCCGGCGCGCTCGCAGGTCGATGATCTTCTCGGCGAGGTGAAGGCGGTGAGCGACGCCGGCTATCGCTCGCTCGTCACCGTGCTGACCAAGCGCATGGCGGAAGACCTCACCGAATATCTGCATGAGAATGGCGTGCGCGTGCGCTATATGCATTCGGACATAGACACGATCGAGCGCATAGAGATCATTCGCGATCTGCGCCTCGGCGCCTTCGACGTGCTGGTCGGCATCAATCTTCTGCGCGAGGGATTGGATATTCCAGAGTGCGGCTTCGTCGCCATTCTCGACGCCGATAAGGAAGGCTTTCTGCGCTCCGAGACCTCGCTGGTGCAGACGATCGGCCGCGCCGCGCGCAATGTCGACGGACGCGTGATCCTCTATGCGGATCACATCACCGGCTCCATGCAGCGCGCCATGGACGAGACCGACCGTCGCCGCGCCAAGCAGCAGGCCTATAATGCCGAGCATGGCATCACGCCAGCGAGCATAAAGCGCGACATCGCCGATATTCTCGGCTCGCTCGCCGAGCAGGATCATGTGACCGTGGACGCTGGCCTCTCCGAGCTGGCGCCGGGCCACAATATGCAGGCGACGCTCGCCGATCTCGAGAAGCGCATGAAGGCGGCCGCCGCCGATCTCGCCTTCGAGGAGGCGGCAAGGCTGCGCGACGAGGTTTCCCGCCTGCAACGCGCCGAGCTTCTCGCCGAGGCCAATCCGCTGATGCGCCCGCGTGGGCGGGGAGGGGAGGCGCCTGCGATCTCCGGCACGCGGGCGCGCAAGCCGACCGACGCCGATATGGGCCCGCATAATTTCGGCGGCGGCGAAGCGCGGCCGCTGTCGCGTCCCGCGCCGCGGTCGATGGCGGGCAAGGCGGGGACGAAGGTGGTGAAGGGGAAGCTGAATAAATAGCGCGAATCTCGCCGCGCGATTCCTTCTCCCACTTGTGGAAGAAGGTGGCCTCGCGAAGCGAGGTCGGATGAGGGTCGCTGCGATTTCCCGCTGACGACGTTTTCGATAATGCGAGTCGGCTCGGACCCTCATCCGACCCGACTGCGTCGGGCCACCTTCTCCCGCAGGCGGGAGAAGGGAGCGCCCATTCTTTGCGGGGCTGTTCACGACACTTGCGGCCGCCCGCGGCTTTCGTCATCCTGTCGGCCCGGTCATCCACGAATCGTCAAGAACCCCATGCCCGTCTGGACCAACGAACAGGAGCGCGCGCTCTCGGCCGTCGCCGCATGGCTGAAGGATAGCCGCGCGCAGCTGTTTCGGCTGTTCGGCTATGCCGGCACGGGCAAATCGACGCTGGCGCAATATATCGCCGAGAGCGTCGATGGCGATGTCGTCTTCGGCGCCTTCACCGGCAAGGCGGCGCTGGTGATGCGCTCCAAGGGCTGCAAGGACGCGCGCACCATTCACAGCCTCATCTATCGCGCCACCGATACGGAGACGGAGGAGCCCGCCTTCGAGCTGAACGAAGACAGCGACGCGGCGAAAGCGAAGCTCATCATCATCGACGAATGCTCCATGGTCGATGAGGAGCTGGGCCGCGATCTTCTCTCCTTCGGCAAGAAAGTGCTCGTGCTGGGCGATCCGGCGCAATTGCCGCCGGTGAAGGGCGGCGGCTATTTCACCGAGGCCGAGCCCGATGTGATGCTGACGGAAGTGCATCGCCAGGCGGCGGATAATCCCATCGTGCGTCTTTCCATGATTATTCGCGAGGGCGGACGGCTCGATTACGGCGTCTATGGCGAGACGCAAGTGGTGCGGCGCGACGCGCTCGATCCCGCGCTCGTCACCAATGCCGATCAGGTGCTCGTCGGTCTCAATCGCACGCGCCGCGCCTATAATAATCGGCTGCGACAGCTGCGCGGTTTTGTCGGCACGCTGCCGCAATCGGGCGAGAAGCTGGTCTGCTTGCGCAATAATCGCAAGAAAGGCCTGCTCAATGGCGCGCTGTTCAAGGTGAAGAGCGCCGGCGCCCTGCGCAAGGGCAAGGTGCGCCTGCTGGTCGAGCCCGAAGAGATGGCGGGAAAGTTTCAGCGCGTCGGCGTGCTGCCGCAATTCTTCGAAGGCGGCGACGCCGAGATTCCTTACGCGCAGCGCAAGGATACGGACGAGTTCGATTTCGGCTATTGCCTCACCGTGCACAAATCGCAGGGCTCGCAATGGGACGATGTCGCTTTGTTCGACGAATCCTTCGCCTTTCGCGAGCATCGCGCGCGCTGGCTCTATACGGGCGTGACACGCGCTGCGCGCAGGCTGACGGTGGTGACATGATTTCGTCGCGACACTCGCGATGATGGACGAGCGCTCCTCATAGAGGATTAGAGGCGATGGCTTTATCCGACGATGAGGCGATCGAGCGGCTCGCTTCGAAAGTGATCGATCGAAGCCTGGCGAAAGCGGAATGGACCCATGCCGCGCATTTCGCGACGGCGCTATGGCTTTTGCGGAACCGGCCAGATCTCGCGACAGCCGTTGAAATCCGCGAAATCATAACGCGCTACAATGAGGCCACGAACACGGCCAACACGGATGCGAGCGGCTATCACCACACCATCACGCTCGCGTCGATGCGGGCCGCCGCCGAACATTTGCGCACGCACGCCCCCGATGCGCCGCTTCATGCGGTGCTTCGATCGCTCATGGCCTCGCCGCTCGGTCATCCAGATTGGCTCTTGTCCTATTGGAATCGCGAGACGCTGTTCAGCGTCGCGGCCCGGCGGGCCTGGGTCGAGCCGGACCGCGCGCCATTGCCGTTCTGAGCCTTCGCCCGTCGATGGCGCGGACGCTCGCGGTTGACGCTCGGGGACAAGGGGTATATGCATCTTTCTCATGAGCGAGCCTGATCCGGCCGAAGTGAGAGCCTGCGCGCAGAGCTGCGCCGTCGCCAATGTGCGACGCGCGGCGCGCGCCGTCGGCAAGCTCTATGCGGAGAGTCTTTCCGGGCTCGGCCTCGAGCCGACGCAATATTCGCTGCTCGTCGCCTGCTCGCTGGCGGAAGGTTGGACGGTCAGCAAGCTCGCCGAGACTTTCGTGCTGGATCGCAGCGCGCTGGCGCGCAATCTGGCGGTGATGGAGAAGCGCGGGCTGTTGCGCGTCAAGGCGGGCGAGGATCGCCGCACGCGCGAGGTGACGCTGACCAAGCAAGGCCGCGCCACTCTGGCCATAGCGCTGCCGCTGTGGCGCGCGGCGCAGACGAAGGCGGAAGCAAAATTCGGCGCCGAGAGATTGGCGCGTCTCGTCGGCGAATTGCGCGCGCTCGCCGCAGCCGTTCAGGAAGAGTGATGTAACGGGTGGAGCGAGAGCGAGCCTGACGGCTCGCGGTCCAGTTTTTGCGCAAGCAAAAAGGGGCATATGCATATGTCTATCGAGGCTCACGATATGCTGTCGTCGCCGGCGCTCGCGCCTTTCGAGGCGCGGCGATTGCGCGAGATGGCGCTCGCCGCCGGCGCCGACGACGTCGGCTTCGTCTCCATCGACGATCCGGCGATCGCTTTCGAGCGCGCGGAGATTCTCGCGGCTTTTCCCTTCGCGAAAACGCTCGTCTCTTTCGTGATGAAGATGAATCGCGAGAACATCCGCAGCCCGGCGCGCTCTTCCGCCAATGTGGAGTTTCATCGCGTCGGCGACGAAACCGATGCGGTTTCGCATCGTCTGGCGCGATTGCTCGAGGATATGGGGCGTCGCGCCGCCTATCCCGCCATGGCTTTTCCGATGGAGGCGGTGAATTGGCCCGGCAAAATGTGGGTGATCTCGCACAAGCCGGTCGCGATCGCCGCCGGGCTCGGCAAAATGGGCGTGCATCGCAATGTCATTCATCCCAAATTCGGCAATTTCATTCTGCTCGGGACGGTGGCCGTCGATGTCGCGCTCGATTCCTATTCGCGCCCGCTCGATTACAATCCCTGCCTCTCCTGCAAGCTCTGCGTCGCCGTCTGTCCGACGGGCGCGATCGCGCCGGACGGCGCTTTCGATCTTTCCGCCTGCTACACGCATAATTATCGTGAATTCATGGGCGGCTTCATGGATTGGGTGGAGACGATCGCGCAGGCGAAGAACGCCGCCGGATATCGCGAGAAAGTCAGCGATGCGGAGAGCGTCTCCATGTGGCAGAGCCTCGCCTATGGGCCAAATTACAAGGCCGCCTATTGTCTCGCCGTCTGTCCGGCGGGCGAGGATGTGATCGCCGCCTATCGCGACGATCGCAAGGGCTTTCTGGAAACCATCGTCGATCCGCTGAAACAGAAGGCGGAGACGATCTATGTGACGCCGGACTCCGACGCCGAGGATTATGTGAAGCGGCGCTTTCCGCACAAGAGCGTGAAGCGCGTCGCCAATGGAATGCGCGTCGCCTCCATCGCGGCATTCGCGCGCGGCTTGTCGCTGCGCTTTCAAAAGAAGCGCGCGGCCGGGCTCGAGGCGGTCTATCACTTCGCTTTCAGCGGCGCGGAACGCAAAGACCTCACAGTGAGAATCGCGAACGGCCGGCTCGAGGTGAAGGAGGGGTTGATCGGCGACGCCGACCTCCGCATCCGCGCAGATGCGCAGACCTGGCTGCGCTTCCTGCGCAAGGAGACGGGCCTGCTTCGGGCGCTGATCACCTTCAAGATCGGGCTGCGCGGCGACCCGCGGCTGCTCGCGGCCTTCGGGCGGTGCTTTCCGTGATGCGGCGAAAGCGCGCTCTCTGCTTCAGACGATCGGGTTCTTGAGATAGAAAAGGAACTCGTATTTTCGTGGATCGGCCTTGATGCAATCGGGTATGTCGAGCGCATGGACGCTCGCGATATCCGCGAGATCGACTTCCGCCAGCTCGGGGGCGAGAGCGTCGAGGAAGGACTGATAGATTTCGGCGTGCTCTTCGCGTTGCTTGGAATGATTGTGGCGGCCGAATCGGCCATCGATGGCTCCGAAGCGCGATCCGCCGGGTCCCTCCACAATGGCTGAATGTTTGATATCGAAAGCCGATGCGCCTCCCATGCTCGAGAAGTGCCATCCGCCATTGGCGATAATTCGCTCGTGTCCGCGCGGTTCTCTGGCGCCGCCGACGCAAGCCGCTCGCTGTTGAAAGGGGTCGCCGAGCCGGGCTCCTTGCGGAGTAACGCCTTTCAGCACACCGTAACGGCAAGCGACCGTTCCTCTCCATGGAAGATTATTGGCGCATGTCGATGATGCATTATTGACGAAGAATTTCTTCATGATCTGCTCGAAAATCACGATATCTGCCTCCGCGAGCAGATCGGGCAGTTGCTGGACACATTCGGAACGAGGAATTTCGTCGATGTCGGAAATCAGTATAATGTCGTTATCGTCGAGATTCATTGTCGACAAAGGACGCATAATGCTATTGCGATGAAAATTCTCAACTATATAGTATAGTTCCGTGCGATCTTGAAATGCTCTTGGGATGTCGTCCAAAACATAATAAACGACAGTCCTTCCCGATTGCGCATATTTATCCGAAATGCCTGAAAAATACAGAGGCTTGTCCTCGTAGCGGTGCGTTTTGCTCGCTTCTACGACAACAAATGCGTCGATGATTTCGGCGAGCTCGGCAGTTCTGATTTCGAGCATTTCGGTTTCATTATAGGCAATGACGCAATCGACGATCCTGACCATTTTCCATGCTCTCGTTTGACCGGCCAAGCCGGCAATGCGGCGATCCAGCGAGCGGCCGACCTACCCGAGAGCGCGCTCGTCAAATGTCCAGCCCCCGATTTACCGCTGGATCGTAGGCCATGGTTTACCTGCTTCCTATCGTCCAGGGCAAGGCGTTTCAACAGAACAGGTTTCAACGGAACGCGTTTCGAGAGAACGCGTTTCTCGACGGCGGCTGCCGCTTTCGGCTGCGGATCGGTGATCGCAGGGTTACGAAAATTTCATCCGGCGACAATGTCGAGGCAATGCGCGGGCTGAGAATATGCTCGACGGAAAGACCAACCGACAGGATATTTCGACATGACCGCCATCTCTCTCGAATCGATCATGACGATTTTGAACCGAACCATCGAGGTCGCCGTGGTCGTTCTGTTCGCGACGCTGCTCTATCTGGTCTTCGTTCCCTGACCCTTCCGCCTCCGCTCCCTCGAGACTCTTCTTCCCCGGCGCTCTGCGCCGGTTTTTTTTCGACGCGCGGCCGGAGGCGGCTGCTTCGCCGCCTTTGACCCGCCCCTTTCTTTGCGCTAAATCACCGCGGTAACGAGCCCTGGCGTTACGCGCCGGGGCTTTTTCGTGGCCGCGCAGGATAGACAGAAGACGCCCATGGCGAATGTGGTCGTGGTCGGCGCCCAATGGGGCGACGAAGGCAAGGGCAAGATCGTCGATTGGCTCTCGCTCGAGGCCGATGTGGTGGTGCGCTTCCAGGGCGGCCATAATGCCGGGCACACGCTCGTCATCAATGGCGTGACCTATAAGCTCGCGCTGCTGCCCTCGGGGGTCGTGCGGCCGGGCAAGCTCTCGGTCATCGGCAATGGCGTCGTCGTCGATCCGCATTTTCTCGTCGGCGAGATCGAGCGCCTGCGCGAGCAGGGCGTCGAGATCGGCCCGGACAATTTCAAGATCGCCGAAAACGCCCCGCTGATTCTCTCCCTGCATCGCGAGCTCGACGCCTATCGCGAGGAGGCGGCCGGCAATGGCGTGAAGATCGGCACCACCAAGCGCGGCATCGGCCCCGCTTATGAGGACAAGGTCGGCCGCCGCTCGGTGCGGCTGATGGATCTCGCCGAGCCGGACACGCTGGACGACAAGATCACGCGGCTGCTCGCCCATCACAATCCGCTGCGCCGCGGTCTCGGCCTGCCCGAAATCGCGCCGGCCGCCGTGCGGGACGAGCTGCTCGACGCCGCGCCGAAGATTCTGCCTTACATGGATGCGGTCTGGGAGCTGCTCGAGGATCTTCGCCGCGCCGGCAAGCGCATTTTGTTCGAGGGCGCGCAGGGCGTGCTGCTCGACGTCGATCATGGCACCTATCCTTATGTGACCTCCTCCAACACGGTCTCCGCCTCGGCGGCCAGCGGCTCCGGCCTCGGGCCGGGGGCGATCGGCTATGTGCTCGGCATCGCCAAGGCCTATACGACGCGCGTCGGCGGCGGGCCTTTCCCCACCGAGCTGCATGACGAGATCGGCACGCTGATCGGCGACCGCGGCCATGAATTCGGCACCAACACCGGCCGGCGCCGGCGCTGCGGCTGGTTCGACGCCGTGCTCACGCGCCAGGCCGTGAAGACCTCCGGCATAGACGGCATCGCTTTGACAAAGCTAGATATTCTCGACGGCTTGGACGAGATACGCGTGTGCACGCATTATCTCCTGGACGGCGCCCGCATCGACCGCCTGCCGGCGTCGCAATCGGCGCAGGCGCGGGTGGTCCCGGTCTATGAGACGATCGAGGGCTGGAAGGGGACGACCGGGGGCGCCCGCTCCTGGGCTGATCTTCCCGCCCAGGCGATCAAATATGTGCGCCGCATCGAGGAGCTGATCGGCGCTCCGGTTGCGCTCCTCTCCACCAGCCCCGAGCGTGACGACACGATTCTCGTGCGCAATCCTTTCGAGGATTGACGGGAATCGTCCGAGGTGGTCTTAGAACCCTATGGCCGACTACTATTCGCTGCTCGCTCGCGCAGTCGCCGCGCTGCCGGAACCCGCGCCCCAGTCGCGGCAGGCCGTCTATGAACGGGCGCGTAAGGCGCTGTTCAACCAGTTGCGCAGCATTCAGCCGCCCGTCGCCGAGGAAGATATAGAAGCCGAAGGCCGAGCGCTGGACGAGGCCATTGCGCGCATCGAGCTCGAGATCGTCCGCGATCAGAGCGCCGCCGCCCCGCTTCCGGCGACAGAGGCGAAGCGCCCGCGCGAGGCCGAGAAGAAAGAGCCCGTCAAAAGCGCCGAACCGGCGGCTGCGCCCAAGCCGGAAAAAGCCGCCCCCGTCGAGGAGGCGCCCGCGCCGCCGCAGCGGCCTCCGGCCCCGCTGCCGCCTCTGCCCGAGCCCGCCAGCGTCTCGCGTCGCGTCATCGTCATCGGCGGCGTGCTGGCGGCGGTGGTGGCGCTCGTCGCCGTGCTGGCGTTGCAATTCCGCGAGCGGCCGGAGGATCTCGCCAAGCTGCAGCCGGAGCCCTCCGCCGTGGAAACCGCCGAGGGAGGCAAGCTCGCCGATCGCATCGGCGGCGACAGCGAGCTGCCGCCGTCGCGCGCGCCTGCGGAGCAAAAGTCCCAAGCGGTCGCCGTCGCCCAAAAGGCCGAGCTCTGGGTCGCCGCGCCCGAGGAGGCCGCCAAGGTCAAGACCTATCCGGGCACGGTGATCTGGCGTCTCGAGAGTATGCCGGCCGGACCGGGGCAGCCGGTTTCGCCGGCCATACGCGCCGAGATCGATTTTCCGACAGCAAAGCTGAAGACGACAATCGTCATTCAGAAGAATCTCGATCCCACGCTTTCGGCCTCGCATACGGTGAATGTGAATTTCAGCCTCGCGCCGGGGAATGAGCTCAATGGGATAAAGGCGATCGGCCCGATCCAGATGCGCCGGCCGGAGGCGCAATCGGGCGAGCAGGTCGCCGGCGTTCCTGTGCCGATCACCGAAAACGCCTTTCTCATCGGCCTGCTGCGCGGCAATCGCGAGGCCCGCAATATCGTGCTGCTGCGCGCGCCCATGGTCCTCGATCTGCCCATGCAGCTCGAGGACGGCCGCGCGGCGACGATCTCGCTGGAGAAGGGCCCCGGCGGCGAGCGCGTCTTCGCCGATGCGCTCGACGCCTGGAGATAGGCGCGCGTCAGGGTTTCGAGGGCGAGCCCGAAGGCTCGCTTGTCGAGCAGCCTCGGTGAAATAGGCGGCGCGCGGCGCCTTCCCGCTGCGGCCGCCGTGGCCCTATAATCGGCGCATGACGCATCCTTTCTTCTCGCTGCATTCGCATGGCTTCGTTCGCGTCGCCGTGGCCGGCCCGCGCACGCGCGTCGCCGATCCCGCTTTCAATGTCGCGCGCACGATCGAAATGGCCCGCGAGGCGGACGCCGAAGGCGCGTCATTGGTCCTGTTTCCCGAGCTCGGGATCAGCTCTTACGCGATCGACGATCTGCTGCATCAGACCGCGTTGCTGGACGCCGTGGAAGCTGCGATCGGGCGATTGCTGGAGGCGAGCCGCGCATTGCATCCGCTGATCGCGGTCGGCGCGCCGCTGCGCTGGCGCGGGCGGCTCTATAATTGCGCGCTGATCATCCGGCGCGGCGAGATTCTCGCCGTCACGCCGAAAATCTATCTGCCCAATTATCGGGAATTCTACGAGAAGCGGCATTTCGCTTCCGGCGCCTTCATCGCCGGCGAGGAGATGGAGATCGCCGGCCAGACCGCGCCTTTCGGCTCCGATGTGCTGCTGGAGGCGAGCGATTTTCCCGGCCTCGTGATCCATACGGAAATCTGCGAGGACGTCTGGGTTCCGATCCCGCCCTCGACGCGGGCGGCGCTCGCCGGCGCGAGCGTGCTGCTCAATCTCTCGGCCAGCAACGCCATTGTCGGAAAATCCGACTATCGCGCGACGCTCTGCTCGGCCCATTCGGCGCGCTGCCTTTCCGCCTATCTCTATTCGGCCGCGGGGCAGGGCGAATCGACCACCGATCTCGCCTGGGACGGCGAGGCGATGATTTATGAGAATGGCGCGCTGCTCGCCAAGGCGTCGCGTTTCGCCGACGAGCCGCAGCTCATTCTCGCCGATGTCGACCTCGGCCGGCTCGCCGCCGAGCGTATGCGCCAGGTCACTTTCGGCGATTGCGCCGACATGGAAGCCGGCGCGACGAGCTTTCGGCGCGTTCCTTTCGAGTTGCACGCGCCGCGCGACAAAAACCTCGGCCTGCTGCGCGAAATCCCGCGCTTTCCCTTCGCGCCGGACGATGAAGCGCGGCTCGCAGAGCTCTGCTTCGAAGCCTTCAACATTCAGTCGCACGGCCTGCGCCAGCGGCTCGCGGCGGCCAATTTTCAGCGCCTCGTCATCGGCGTCTCGGGCGGGCTCGATTCCACCCATGCGCTGCTCGTCGCCGTCACCGCCTTCGACGCGCTCGGCCTGCCGCGCGAGAATATTCTCGCCTATACGCTGCCGGCCTTCGCCACCACCGACCGCACCAAGGCCAACGCCTGGCGGCTTATGCGCGCATTGGGAGTCTCGGCGCAGGAGATCGATGTGACGGCCGCCTGCCGGCAAATGCTGGAGGACATCGGCCATCCCGCTTCGCGCGGCGAGCCGGTCTATGACACGACTTACGAGAATGTGCAGGCCGGCGCGCGCACCTCGCTCTTGTTCCGCCTCGCCAATCGCCACGAGGCGCTGGTGCTGGGCACGGGCGATCTATCGGAGCTGGCGCTCGGCTGGTGCACCTATGGCGTCGGCGATCAAATGTCGCATTACAATGTCAACGCCTCAGTGCCGAAGACGCTGATCCAGCATCTCATCCGCTGGTGCGCGCGCGACGCGCATTTCGGCGCCGAGACGGTCGCCGTGCTGCGCGACATTCTCGACACGGAGATTTCGCCGGAGCTGGTGCCGGGCGCGAGCGTCCAGCGCACGGAAGATGTCGTCGGCCCCTATGCGCTGCAGGATTTCAATCTCTTCTATACGACGCGCTACGGCTTCGCGCCGTCGAAGACGGCGTTTCTGGCCTTTCACGCCTGGAGCGACGCAACGGCCGGCCGCTGGCCCGCCGACATTCCGGCGGAGAAGCGCCGCGCCTATGATGTCGAGGAGATCAAGCATTGGCTCGGCGTCTTCGCGCGCCGCTTCTTCGCGACGAGCCAGTTCAAGCGCTCGGCTCTGCCCAATGGGCCGAAGGTCAGCTCCGGCGGCTCGCTGTCGCCGCGCGGCGACTGGCGCGCGCCGAGTGATTCGAGCGCTGCGGCCTGGCTCGCCGATATAGAGGAAATTCCCTGAGCGGGACCAAACGCCTCGCCGGCGCGTCTTTGCGTCGGCGAGGACGGGCGGCGGGCTGCGCGGAACGAACGCTCGCAGTCCCTCTAAACGACTGCTCGGGTCACATATTCGCGAAAGCGGTGATCGCGGCGGTGACGGCGGCGCAGGTTGCGACGATCGATAGGATAGCCGTAATCGTGTTCATGAGCGCTTTCCCCATTATTCGTCGTTATGGGGACGAGCGGCCGCTCCTCGCGGGCGCTCGCCCAGGGTCGACGGCTCACGATAGCACGGCTCGGTCCGCTTTGCGACATTTTGTCGCTCCGCGGATTCGGCTTTTGTCAAAACCTCTCCGACCACGGCCTCAGCTCGACCTCGAAGGACCAGGCGCTGCGCTTCTGGCGCAGGAGATCGAGATAAGCGTCGGCGATGGCGTCGGGCTCGAGCGTGGCGTCGGCCGGGTCGATGCGGCCTGTGTCGCGGATCACCCCGTCGATGACGATATGCGCGACATGCACGCCCTTCGGCCCCAATTCGCGCGCCGCGCTCTGGGCCAGCGCCCGCAGCGCGAACTTGCCCATGGCGAAGGGGGCGGAGATCGCATAGGCCTTGAGGCTCGACGTCGCGCCGGTGAAGAACAGCGCGCCGCGCCCGCGCTTCTCGAAGCGCTTCGCCGCCTCCCGCGCGACGAGAAAGCCGCCGAAAGCGTTGACGTCGAAGGCTCGCCGCACCGCCTCCGGATCGAGCTCCGCCAGCGGGCCGCGAATGCGCGCGCCGGCATTGTAGACGACCACGTCGATCTCGCCGAGCTTCGCTTCCGCCGCCTCGAACAGCGCCTCGACCGAAGCGGGGTCGGTCGCGTCGGCGGCAAAGCCCTCGGCGCCGGTTTCGGCCGCTATGGCGGCGAGCTTTTGCGCGTCGCGGGCGGCGACGCCCACCTTCAGCCCGTCGGCGGAAAAGCGTCGCGCCAGCGCGGCGCCGACGCCGGGGCCGGCGCCGACGATGAGCGCGGCGCGATAGGGAATATCGTTCATTTTTCGTCCTCGAGGCTCGGCCGCGGCGCGGCCGCGACGGTCAATCGTCGAAAGCGACGAAGCAGCGCGACTCTATGCTCGCGCGCGGGCGGGCGCTCTGCGGCGTCGCCGGATCGTCGAAGGCGGTGTGAGGCGAAAAGCGCGCCACACGGCGCGGGAATCATGACATTTCGAGCGGCAGGACCTCGCCGAATAGGCGACGGCGTAGGTCTCGCCCCGCCGGGCCGAACAAGGGCAGTCGAAAGAATCAACGGGACGAGAGGTCGGCGTCAACGGTGACGAGATTGCGCCCGCGCGATTTGGAGACATAGAGCTTGGCGTCGGCGCGCTGGATGAGGCTCTCGGCGCTCTCGCGCGGCGCGAGCTGCGCGACGCCGAAGGAGGCGGTGATGCGCCCGATCGGCGCGCCGCCCTTGATCGCCCATTTCTTGGTCTCGAATTCGGCGCGAATGCGCTCGGCCGTCGCTTTCGCCTCGATGAAGCAGACGGAGGGCATGATGATCGCGAATTCCTCGCCGCCATAGCGCGCGACCGTATCCTTCTCCTCGACATGCTTGGACATGGTCCGGGCGAAATTCTTCAGCACCTCGTCGCCGATCAAATGGCCATGGCCGTCATTGATTTTCTTGAAATGATCGATATCGGCCATGATGAGGCTCAAGGCGCGATCCGCCGCGGCGGCCGTTTTCGCCTCGCGCGCCAGCGTCTCGTCGAAATGGCGGCGCGTGAACACTTGCGTCAGCGAATCGCGAACATTGAGTTCCTGCGTCTCGGCGAGCTCGGCGCGCAATTGCGTGATCTGCCGCTGCGAGTCCTCCAGCCGGCGCTGATGCTCCTCGGTCTCGCGCAGCATTTTCTGGTTTTCGGCGATCAGCAGCACGACGGCGGCGCGAATCTGATCCGGGCTCGACGTCGCGGCGAGATCCCTATGGCCTTTCACCAGAGCCGCCGAATAGGTCTTGTTGCTGTCGAGATGGGCGCGCACGAGCGAGAGAATCGTGCCGAGCTCGCCGTCGATCAGCCGCCGCGTCTTGATGAAATCCTCCCCGAGGGTCCCGCCGCCGCGGCCCGAGCGGGTGACGACTTCCACGAGGCGCGGCGTCCCCAGCAGAACGCCGATGAAGGAAACCGTGATCAGCGCCAGATTGCGAATGAGAGCCAGGGGCTCATGCGCGACGCGAACGGGCTCGCCGGAGAGGCCGACGCCGGCGGTCTCCCAATTGTCGAGCGACCATTTCCACAGCGAAGCGAGGTCGGGCGCCGCGAAAAATCCGGCTCGAATAAGAGCGAAAACGCCTGCTGCGACAATCAGAGCGACGCCGGCGACGAGGGCCCAGCGTCTCGAATCGAGTTTCATCTCAATAATCTCTTCCGCCTCTGCCGCCGAGATATGATCTTTCGGCATCCTCTCGCCGGCGGATGGATGCTGGCGAGGCGGACCGAATCACATCCCCGCTCGGCGGCTATTTTCCCTTCTCTTCGGCGCGCGTCCATAGCCGCCTTAGTGGCGGCGGGAGAATAGCGTCGATCGAGCGGGCGATTCAGGACGAGGTTTTCAGGACAGTTTCGGAGGCGCGCGGATCAGACGCCCTGGCCATTCTCGTCCATGGCGACTCGCCGCGCGTCGGAGAGCGCCTTGATCGCGAGGCCGCAAACGGCGAAAGCCGCCAAAATCATGATCGCGGCGTCCAGCCGCGATACGCCGGCGTCGACGCTTTCGTCGACGCCCATGGCGTGGGCGGCGAAGGGCCAGACCGCGATCAAAATGCGAAACTCCGTCGCGCCGAGGCCGATATAGGCCATTTGCTGCACATGGCGGACAACGGCCCGAATGTAAGTATAGGCCGAGAACAGCAGATAGCAGATCAGCACGACGAAGGCGGATTCGAACGACAAAAACGGCGAGAAGCCGAAGGCGACGATGATCAATATCTGCGAGAACAGATCGCAAATATGCTCGACGAGGCTGAGCCGAGGATTGGCGGTGTCGCGATGCAGCGCCACCGGCCCGTCCAGCGCCGCGCCGAACCAGTTGAGAAAGGCGCCGAGCGGAATCAGCGTCATCCACAGGGGCGACCAGCTGCTGCCGACGAGCGCCATGGCGACGATGACGGCGCCGATGAGGCCGATGCGCGTCAATTGCAGAGCCGTCACCGACTCCGGCAGCTCACCTATGATCGCGCGCAACAGCCTTTGCTCGGCCGGCGCCAGAAAGCTCTGATGATGCCCCGACTTATAATCGGCGATCTTCATATGCGACGCTCTCCGCGGTTGTCTCCGCTCGATCGGTCGGCTGTCACGCATGGCCCGCCATGCGCGCTCCGCCTTACAGCCATTGTCTCACATCACCGTCTGGGCGCAAGTCCGCGCGGCAATCCGCGCCGACCGCAGCGCGAGGGTCTTAAGCCAAGCATTAACCTTTCGAGAGCCATAGTGCGCGCGAAAACGGCGAGGACATGACCGATGGCGAGAGCAGGCTCGGCGCGGGGCCGCGAGAATATTTCCCGCTCGCATGAGGCCGCGGCCGCGCGTTGCGCAGCGGCGCGTCGTCGCGTCATCTCTATGTCTTACAAGGCGAACTCGGCGCATCTCGGCTCCTCGCTCGGCATCGTCGAGATCCTCGATGCGGTATTGACTGTTTCCGATCTGCGTCCGGCGACCGCGAGCGCGGTGGAGCGCGACCGCGTCATTCTCTCCAAGGGCCATGCGGCCATGGCCTATTACGCGGCGCTCGAGCAATATGGCCTCGTCGCGCCGGAACTGCTCGACGCCTATCTGCAGAACGGCACGCCGCTCTGGGGGCATGTCGGCCTCAGCGAGGCGGTCCCGGCGATCGACGCCACCAGCGGCTCGCTCGGCCATGGCCTGTCGCTGGCGACGGGCTTCTCACTCGGCTATCGGCTGCGCGGAGGCGATCATCGTGTCTTCTGCATTCTCTCGGACGGCGAATGCGACGAGGGCTCCACCTGGGAGGCGGCGCTCTTCGCCGGCGCGCGCAAGCTCTCCTCGCTCACCGCCATCGTCGATTACAATCACATTCAATCGCTGGCGCCGACGAAAGAGGTGATGGACCTCGAGCCTTTCGGCGCCAAATGGCGCAGCTTCGGATTCGAGACGATCGAGCTCGACGGCCATGATTGGGCGGCGCTGGTCGCGGCGCTCGAGCGGCCCATGCGCGGACGCCCGCGCGTCATCCTCGCCCATACGGTGAAGGGCAAGGGCGTCGCCCGCATAGAGAACACCGTCGCCTCGCATTACAAGCCGGCGCTCGCCGCCGATCTGGAGCTCGCCTGATGCGCAAGCGGATCATCGAGCTCATAGAGGCGGACGCCAGCGTCGATCCGCGCATCGTCTTTCTCACGGGCGATCTCGGCTTTTCTTTCGTCGAGCCGCTCGAGCAGGCGCTCGGCGAGCGCTTCGTCAATATGGGCGTCGCCGAGGCCAATATGGTCTCGGTCGCCGCCTCGCTGGCCGCCGGCGGCTTCCGGCCTTTCGCCTATTCCATCGCGCCCTTCATCACGGCGCGCTGCCTCGAGCAGATTCGCAACGACCTCTGCTATCAGCGCCGCGCCGTGCGGCTGATCGGCGTCGGCGCCGGCTTCTCCTATGGAACGCTGGGGCCCTCACATCACGCGCTCGAGGACGCGACGATCATGGCGGCGCTGCCCGATCTCGTCGTCGCCAATCCGGGCAACGCCGCCGAGCTCGATCGCTGCTACGCGGCGCTGCTCGACGATCCGCGCCCGGCCTATTTCCGTATCGCCCGCGAGAGCGGCGCATCTTATGGCGCGCCGATCTTCGCGCCGCAGACGGCGGCCTTCGCGGCGCGCCGCGGCGCCGATGTGACCTTGGCGACGAGCGGCGGCTCGGTGACGCAATGTCTCGCCGCGGCGGAGATTCTCTCGGGGGAGGGGATCGAGGCCGCCGTCGTCAGCGTTCCGATCGTCCAGCCTTTCCCGGCGGAGGCTTTCGCCGCGCTTTTGACCGGCGCGCCGGTCGTTTCCGTCTTCGAGGGCTATCGCGGCAATCCGCTGTCGGTCGGCGTGATGGAGACGCTTCTCGCGCGCGGGATGGGCGAGGCCTTCGTCGATCTCACCGCCCCGCAGGCGTTTCCGAGCCTCGTCGGCGACACCGAGACTCTGCGCCGCCGCGCCGGGCTCGATCCGGCGATCATCGCGGCTCGGGCGCGCGCGCTCGTCACGGGCCGCGGCGAGCGGCTGCTCAGCGGCCGGGCCTGACCATTGCGTGTCTTTCTCACTGGCGGGTCCGGCTTCCTCGGGGCGGAGGCGACGCGGCTCCTCGTCGAAGCGGGCCATGAATGCGCCGTCCTGCTGCGCGGCGATATCGAAGCGACGCGGCTCGCGCCTCTCGCCGCGCGGCTTCATGCGATCCGCGGCGATCTCTTCGCGCCGGAGAGCTATCGCGAGGCGTTGACGAATTTCGCGCCCGACGCGCTCCTGCACAGCGGCTGGCGCGGCGTCGCCGGGGCGGAGCGCAATGATCTCGGCCAGCTCGACAATATCGTCGCCACGGGACGATTGGCCGCCGCAGCCGCCGACGCCGGCGCCCGCATTCTGATCGGTGTCGGTTCGCAGGCCGAATATGGCCTCCTCTTCGGCCGCGTCGCGGAAGACGCCGCGACCGAGCCGACGACGCTCTATGGGGTCGCCAAGCTCGCCGCCGGCCGGGCCCTGCTCGCAATAGCGGCGGAGCGCGGGTTGCGCGCAGCGTGGGGGCGCGTCTTTTCTCTCTATGGTCCCGGCGAGGCGCGGCCCTGGCTCGTGCCGTCGCTCATTCGCAGCTTCGCGGCGGGCCGTTCGCCCGATCTCACCGCTTGCGAGCAGATTTGGGAGTTCACCCATGTCTGCGACGCGGCGGCGGCGCTGCTCGCGCTGCTCGATCACGAGGCGCACGGCGTCTTCAACATAGGGTCGGGCGAGCCGACGCCATTGCGCGACGCCGTTCTGCTCTTGCGTGATCTGACGGAGCCGGGCGTCGCGCCGCGATTCGGCAGCACGCCCTATCGCCCGGATCAGATCATGCATCTCGAAGCCGATATTTCCCGTATTTGCGCCGCGACCGGCTGGCGGCCCCGCGTGCCTTTGGCGCGCGGCTTCGCCGAAACGGTCGAATGGTTTCGTTCCGGCGGCGGCGAAAAAATTGTTAACCACGTCCTGTAGCGCATGGGACACAGGGGGGCGATAAAGCGCGGGCGTTGCGTGGAAGGCCTTGTCTTCGACATAGAGACGGGGTCATTTGGGCGCGCGGCGA
>NZ_WOVC01000036.1:0-28696 GCF_011378635.1 Methylosinus sp. RM1 | reverse complement strand
GGACTTTTCCAGAAGCGCTCGCAGGCTCATCATCTCGTCGGTCATCGGTGGGTTCCTCGGTTGCGTTGAGATTCGCAAACCGACCCTAACCGGAGAATCGCCGGTGGCCGCAGCAAGCCGCTCGCTCGCTACGGCGCTATGAAAAGCGCGCGTCGCGAGCGGCTTGCTCCCGAACTGCTACACCACCGGTGGGGGCACGACCAAATGGCCAAATGGCTCCCCTAGAAATCGATCATCGCACTATTCCGCCTGCCCCACGCCCGGCGATCATAGTCCCAACCGATCCGCGAGAAAAATTCGCGACAAAGCCTCGGCGAGCGATCGCTGATAGGCGAGAAACGACTCCGACTGCATTAAGAACAGGGAAAAAGCCGACAGGCCGATATCCGCCATCGAATAGTCGCCCGCGCCCTTCCGCTTGTCGGGAAAGGCCGCGCAGGCGTCATGCAGCCCGGAGAGGAGGCGGTCGAGAATCAGCACCTCAACCTTGAATCAGAAAGGGAGCTTTCGAAAACCAAAAATCGCAACCCGGCCACGACCATTTAGAATTGCTGGCATCAGAGTCGTTTGTTGACAGTGCTTCTGGTCCTGGTCTATTGGGTAGTCATATGGTCGTATGGGAACTGAGATGAATCCGGTAATGTCCGAACGCGTGAAGCGGCGCCTAGCAGAGTTCGGAGTACAGACGTTTTTGCCCTCTGGATCGACGCCATATCCGCTTGATTCGCGGTTCGAGGCACCATGTAACACTCAGCGAATGGATATTCAGCATCAGTTAGTGATTGGCAGCTTTAGTTATGCTGTGTCAGGCTATTATTTCGCATGCGAGATCGGTCGCTATGTTTCGATCGGCGAGCAGGTACAGGCCGGAAGGGGCGACCACCCCCATGCTTGGCTTTCGACGAGCCCGATGTTCTACCTAACGACGCCGCTATTCGACGTCGGTACTGCTAATTTTGTCGGCGCTCCAGAGTTATACAACTACCGTCCAAATCTTGATGGAGTGGCTCCACTGCCATTCGTTAGGCCGGTCAAAATCGGCAACGATGTCTGGATCGGTCACGGAGCTTTCATCAAACCCGGAGTGAACATTGGCGACGGAGCAGTTGTCGCTGCTTGCGCCGTGGTCACAAGAGACGTCCCGCCGTACTCGATCGTCGGGGGTAATCCGGCAAAAGTGATAAAATATCGCTTCCCTGAAGAGCTTCGTGAACGATTGCTCGCCTGTCGATGGTGGCGGCTTGCCCCGTGGCAACTCCGGGGAATCGATGTCTCAAGACCGGAATTGAGTATAGACACATTGGAGCGTCGTGTTGCCGGAACGCCACCTTTCGAACCTGGATATTTGGAATATAAAACTTTGATCGACGAAAACTGAGGATCGTGATCGAGTAGCTCGGCCATTCGGCTTGGTTCTGGTGCAAACGGCGTGAGCGAAACATAATCCTTCGGAGGGCGGAACCGGACTCTGGGGTTCTGGACGATCTTTTCAAAGGACGCCATTTTAACCGCGAAATTATCGATCTCTGCGTGCGCTGGTATCTGCGATACAAGCTCAGCTTCCGAGATCTCATGGAAATGATGGCGGAGCGCGGCTTGTCGTTGGCCCACACGACCATCATGCTCTGGGTTCAGAGCTACGTTCCGGAGTTCGAAAATCGGTGGAACCGTTTCGCGCGCCGGGCTGGCGGATCGTGGCGCGTCGATGAGACCTACGTCAAAATCAAGGGGCGGCGGGTCTATCTCTACCGAGCCGTCGACAGGGCGGGAAAAACAGTGGATTTTTTGCTGCGCGCCATCCCGTTCTCCTCGTCGATCTCGACGAAGCGGAATGCCGCAATTGCTGACCTACGGGTGACATGCCCCCGAAGTTTCATCCAGCGGCGAGTTGAGTCCCGGCGGTTGATACGCCCGCGGGCGTGGGGTGAGCAACAGGCGATCGGCGGAGCAGGTCTGGGTTGCGCAGCCGATCGCCTGTTGCGGTGAGCGCGGCCGCATAGTCCGCCGGCGTCGCATAGCCGAGGGAAGAGTGCGGGCGCCGGTGGTTATAAGCATGGACCCAAGAGCGAACTTTCTCTCTCGCATGGTCGAGGCCGAAGAACAGCGTCTCGTTGAGCAGTTCATCCCGCATGCGGCCGTTGAAGCTCTCACAGAAGCCGTTCTGCATCGGCTTACCCGGCATGATGAAATGCCACTCCACCTTGTTCTCCTCCGACCAGGACAGGATGGCGTTCGAGGTGAACTCCGTCCCATTGTCGGAAACGATCATGCCGGGTTTGCCGCGCCTTTCGATCAGCGCGGACAGCTCACGCGCCACCCGCTTGCCGGAGATCGACGTGTCCGGGATCGCCGCCAGGCATTCGCGCGTCACGTCGTCGACGATGTTGAGGATGCGGAACCGCCGGCCGCTGGCGAGCTGGTCGTGCACGAAGTCGAGAGACCATCGGGCGTTCGGCTTCGCCTCGACGAGGATCGGCGCCCGTGTTTGCCGCGCGCCAAACAAGGTGAGAGTCCAGCGTCAATCTGGATGAGAATCGCGGGGGTGGGGGGGGGGCCGCCGGGGGGCGGGCGCCCGGGGGGCGGCCCCCCCCCCCCCCCCCCCCCCCCCCCCCCCCGACACACCCGCGCGCGCCGAAAAAACGGCCTGTCTGCCGGTCGCGGGGCCGGGCGAAGGGTCGGTTTTCCCCTCGGGAGGACCGAATCGTTGCCCGGCCGCCATGTCACCGACCGCCAGATGGGGCTCTTCATGCAATTTCGAAAAACCGACCGCGCCGCCGTCGCCGCGGCGAAAGCCGGCTTCAGCCCGGCGACCGCCTACCGGCTGGAACATGATCCTCGGCTTCTCTCCCAAAAGAAGACGCCGCGCGCCCGCCGGCGGCCCGATCCGCTGGAGAGCGTTTGGGACAGCGAGGTCGTCCCCATGCTGAAAGCGGCGCCCGGCCTGCGCCCGATCGGCGTGCTCGAGGAGTTGCGCCGCCGGCATCCGGCACTCGGCGCCGGCGTGCGCCGCACGCTGGAGCGACGCATTCGGAACTGGCGCGCCATCCATGGTCCCGAGCAGGAGGTGATTTTCCGGCAGGAGCATCCTCCGGGCCGCATGGGGCTCTCGGACTTTTGCGACATGCGCGATCTCGAGGTCTCCATCGCCGGCGTTCCGCTCGAGCACCGGCTCTATCACTTCCGCTTGCCATTCTCGGGCTTCGAATCCGCCCATGTCGTGCTCGGCGGCGAGAGCTTCGTCGCCATCGCCGAAGGCTTGCAGAACGCCCTGTGGACGCTCGGCGGCGCGCCGCAGCAGCATCGCAGCGACAGTCTCTCCGCCGCCTTCCGCAATCTCGACGCCGACGCCAAGGAGGATATGACGCGCCGCTATGAAGCGCTCTGCGCCCATTACGGCATGACGCCGACGCGCAACAACAAAGGCGTCTCCCATGAGAACGGCTCGATCGAAAGCGCCCACGGCCATATCAAAGCCGCGCTCGAGGACGAGCTGCTGCTGCGCGGCTCGCGCGACTTCGACGATCTTTGCGCCTGGCGAAAGTTCGTCGACGAGCTCGTCGGTCGGCGCAACGCCCGCAATGCCGCGCGCGTCGATCTCGAACGCGCGGAACTGAAAGGTCTGCCGCCGCGCAAGACGTCGGACTTCGAGGAGGAGCGGGTCTCGGTCACCTCGTCCAGCGCCTTCACTTCGCGCAAAGTCTTCTACACCGTGCCGTCTCGGCTGATCGGCCATAAGCTTCTCGTGCGCCTCTATGACGATCGGCTCGAAGTTTTTCAGGGCTCGACGCATCTGTTCGATCTGCCGCGCGGCAGGCCCGGGCCAGGCGGCAAGCATGGGCATGTCGTCGATTATCGGCACGTCATTCACTCTCTGCGCCGAAAGCCCATGGCGCTGCTCAATCTCGTCTATCGCGAGCAGCTCTTTCCTCGTCGCGCCTATGCGCGCGCTTTCGAAGCGCTGCTCGCCGAGACCGGAGAGAAAGCCGCCTGCAAAACGATGGTCGGCCTGCTCGCCATCGCGCATGAACGCGCCTGCGAGGCCGAGCTCTCCGTCGCGATCGAGGAGGAGCTCGACTCCGGCCGTCTGCCGAACCTTTCCACGCTGATCGAACGCTTCGCGCCGAAGATCGCCGCGGCGCCCAATGGGATTGTCGCGCTCCCCGAGCTCGCCGTCTATGACGCGCTCGCTTCTTTCGAAGGAGCCGCGGCATGAAAGCGAACGACAAAATCGACGCCGCGCGCGTCGATCTTCTTCTCCCCGAGCTGCGCCTCTCCGGCATCAAGCTCGTCTGGAGCGCGCTCGCCGCCACCGCAGACAAGGAAGGCTGGCCCGCCGCGCGCTTTCTCGCGGCGCTCGCCGAGCAGGGACTCGCCGACAGAGGTCAGCGCCGCTTCGCCCGCCATCTCGCCGAGGCGCGTCTGCCGCCCGGAAAAACGCTCGCCGCTTTCGACTTCGACGCCGTGCCGATGATCTCGAAAGCGCAAGTCCAAGCGCTCGCGGCCGGCGACGCCTGGCTCGAAAAAGGAGCCAATTTACTGGTTTTTGGTCCACCTGGGGTCGGAAAATCACACTTGGCGGCGGCCCTCGGCTTGGCGCTCATCGAAAACGGCTGGCGCGTTCTCTTCGCGAGAACGACGGATCTCGTCCAGAGACTGCAAGTCGCGCGACGCGACCTGACTCTCGAAGCCGCGATCGACAAGCTCGACAAATATCATTTGCTGGTCCTCGACGATCTCGCTTATGTCGCCAAGGATCAGGCCGAAACGAGCGTCCTCTTCGAGCTGATCAGCGCCCGATACGAGCGACGCTCGCTGCTCATCACCGCAAATCAGCCCTTCGGCGAATGGGGCAAAATCTTCCCAGACCAAGCCATGACGCTCGCCGCGGTCGACAGGCTCGTCCATCATGCGACGATCTTCGAGATGAACGTCGACAGCTATCGACGTAAAGCCGCACTCAAAAAAGCCGCTGGTCCAGGCCAGCCCTCGGCGCGCGCGACAATCAAATCCTCATCCTGATTGTCGCTCCGCGTCAATCAAGACGAACGTCACCAAAAATCCACTTGCCTTATCGTCGCTCCGCGACAATCATCTCCTCACCGCGACCGAAAAATCTCATCCAGATTGTCGCGCTCTTCTCATCCAGATTGCCGCGCCATACGTGTTCCCACGGCGCGTCGGCGCGCGCGGCGTTTCCGCACCGTCAGCCCTTCCTCGCGGTAGAGCCGATAGATGCGGTTCTTGCCCGAGCGCTCGCCCTGCTGGCGGAGCACGACGAACAGCCGCCGGTAGCCGAAGCGCCGACGCGCATTGGCGAGATCGCGCAGCTCGGCGCGAAGCTCGGCGTCGGCCGGGCGCTTCGACGCGTAACGCGCCGTCTTGCGATCGATGGTGACGATCCGACAGGCCCGACGTTCCGACAGGCCCATGACGGCCCGAAGGTGCGCGACGGCTTCGCGCTTGACGGCGGGCCCTACCATTTTTTCCCAGAAGCTCACGCATCGCCGCCGCGTCGAGCATCTGATCGGCCAAAAGCTTCTTCAGACGCGCGTTTTCCTCCTCCAGCGCTTTCAGCCGCTTGGCCTCGGAAGCGTCCATCCCACCGAATTTGGCCTTCCAATTGTAGAGCGTCGTCTCCGAAACCGCGTATTTGCGCGCGAGGTCCGCCGCCTTCGCGCCGGCTTCCTGCTCCCGCAAAATCCCGATAATCTGCTCTTCCGTGAACCGCTTCTTCTTCATCGTGTCCGTCCTGCATTCGGCCGGACTCTAGAGCCTGTCACCAATTGGCCCCTCGGATAGGCCTTCCGATTCCCAAGATTGAGTTTGCGTGATTCATAGGCAGTCGGCCGAATCGGAGGGGCCGACCGATGGTGCGACGTCACGCCTTGCGCAATGACCAATGGCAGCGCATCGAGAATTTGCTTCCTGGGCGCACGGGAACAGTCGGCGTGACCGCCAAGGACAACCGGCTTTTTCGTGGAGGCGGTGCTGTATCGCTATCGCGCTGGCATACCCTGGCGCGATTTGCCGGAGCGCTTCGGCGATTTTCGCGTCGTGCACACGCGCTTCAGCCGCTGGGCCAAGGCCGGCGTTTGGGCGCGGGTTTTCGAGCATTTGGCGCAAGACGCCGACAATGAATACGCCATGATCGACGCCACGATCGTGCGCGCGCATCAGCACAGCGCCGGCGCGCAAAAAAAGACAGCGCAGACCAAGCGATCGGCCGCAGCAAAGGCGGATTGAGCACGAAAATCCACGCCACGGTCGACGCGCTCGGCAATCCGACCGGCGTGCATCTCACGCCCGGGCAGGCGCATGACCTTTTCGGTGCCGACGCGCTTTTGCCGGGGCTCGAGGTCGAGGCGCTGCTCGCCGACAAGGCTTACGACGCCGACGAACGAGTGATTCAACCCTTGCGCGACGCCGGAATAGAACCCGTCATCCCATCAAAGGCCAACCGCAAGGAGCCGCACTCCTACGACAAAGACCTCTACAAAGCCCGCAGCCTGATCGAGATTTTCTTCTGCAAGCTCAAGCAATTTCGAGCCATCGCCACCCGCTACGACAAGACCGCCCGAAATTTCCTCGCTGCCGTCCACCTCGCCGCGGCCGTCATCTGGCTCAATTGATGACAGGCTCTAATCGATGCTGGTGGAATTTTTCAGGGGCACGTCACCGGAGGCACCGGCAGGCTATTTGACTTCTTGGCCGGTCGTGGCCCACTCTCGGCGATGAGCTTCAAGCGATTTCCTCGGGCAGCGATCTCCGTGATGACATCGTCACAGGCCCGCCCGTCACAACTGGTACCGCATCGTCAGTGCCGCCTGCCGCTCCCCATTTGGGCGCTAAAATAATTCTCGCGGCGGCCGATGAACTTCAAGCGGAGCTTCTCATAGACATTTAGCGCGAAAGCACAAGCAAATACTGCCCCGCTGAAGCCTGCTCCTACTACGCAGTCTCGCATTTCTTCGACCTTTCGCACATCCCGCCACAGCCGAACTCCGCCCTTATCGGACTGTCGGCTTATTCCATGTTCTTCGAGATCGATCGACTCTTTTTCAGCTCACGCTCTCAGCCGAAATAGTCCTCCATCGAAGGTGTCGACCAGATCGACGTTCCCGAACTCCCGTATCGTTGTCTGAAGAACGCAAATTTGACGTCACTGTTCAATGCGGCGACGTCGATAACTCTTTGATCGAAATCGTCGATCCGGATATCCTTCCTGGGTCGGTCGCATCGTTCGAGCAGAACGTCCACGAATCGTCGCAGGTCGAAATCCGCGAGAGCGGCGTCCGAGATATCTTTCGTCTCTTGCACCACTCGCGAAAAATCGTTCGTCAATTCCTCGAAAATCTGGTCGGAACTCAGACGACGGCGACTCGGACGTCCGGAGAAATTGAACGCAGACATCTCAGGCAATGTCCGCGCGGTCACCCAGCCGTCACCGCCGAAATGGTCGTAGACATAGACAGGCGTCTGACTCGCCAACGCATATTGGACCGTCTTGCCTATCGCAATGACGAGATCCGCCATTTCGACGTCTCGCCACTCCACGCGCCGCAAATCAGCGCCGCGACCGACGCGGCTTACGCGAACGCCCATATTTCGTTCGAAATGAAGGAGCACATGAGACAATTCACTCGCCAAATGATTGGTCACGCATAAAACGCTGGAAATCTTGTCACGATGCGTGCGCGGCTGAAAAAAGGTCGCAGGCGCAGGGTTGTGACTCACGATCACGTCGTCGACGTCGATCCATCCGGGAAGCGACCGCCGCGTTTCCTCGGAATTGGCGACTACGAGATCGCTCAGTTCGCGCTCGTATGGATGGAGTACTTTTTCCAACTCGGTGTAGGGCGACAAGTGAACGGCGACGATCAACGGCCTCCCGGCGCCCGAGAGCTTGTCATAATCGATGTTGGCGATAGAGCCGTGCTGACACCAGACGAGATCGAAGCCAGAGACGTCGATCCTTCCCTCGAGAGACGCGATTTCGACGTTTTTTCCGAAGGCGCGCATCCCGAGTGGGGAGCCGATGACCGCCGCTCTGATCTCGCACCGCCAGCCGCGCGCAGTCAGCTCCTCGGCGAGCTCGAGGACCGTCATCTCGGAACCCGCATAGGCGAAGAACTGGCTCGTGAGGAACAATGCGCGGCGCGTGGTCATATTGCGATCTCCATTGCGCCGCCCCGCTTTCCTATCTCTATAACGCAGTAACAAGCTTGCGGCCGAACGCCAACGAAAATATCGATGCTCTGGAGATCGCGCATGAGAAATGCATCGAAAAAGGGTTCTAGGTCGTGTGGACGAATTAAGAGCGGTCGAATTTTCACGATTCCCAGCCTGAATCAGGTGTGATTCATAGACCTCCGACCGATTCGGAGGCCGGAAATCATGTTGACGCGGATGGATGAAGAGGACTGGGCGCATGTGCTCGCCGTGTTTCGGGCCTGCCTTCCTCGTCGAGGACGCAAAGTCGAGGACGACCGACTGTTCCTGGAGGCGCTGCATTTCTTCACGGTCGAGAACGTGCGATGGCGCGTTGCCGGAGCGGTTCGGTGACTGGAACAGCGTATGGAAGCGGTTCGATCGCCTGAGCAAGGCCGGCGTGTTCGAGGCGTTCTTCGACACGCTCGCGTCGATGAGCGCTTCCGCCCATCTCATCCAGATGTTCGACTCGACGATCGTGCGCGCTCACGTATCCGCCGCCGGCGCAAAAGGGGGCAAGAGGGGCAAGCGCTCGGGCGCTCGCGCGGCGGTTTCACGACGAAAATCCACGCGAAAGCCGATGCCTCGGGAACGATCATCGGCTTTGACCTGACCGGTGGCGAGGCTTCCGACGCGCGCCACTTCGAAACCCTGCTCGATATCGGACCCGATATGAAGCCTCGCGCCGTCGTGTGCGACAAAGGCTATGCCAGCAAGGCGAACCGCGAGGCCGCGAGGAAGCGGGGCATCGCTCCCGTGATCCCGCACAAGGCCAACGAAAAGGAACGGCCCAAGTTCTTTGCCAAGGCCCTCTACAAAGCTCGCGCTCGCATCGAACAAGGCTTCGGCCGGCTCAAGCGATTCAAAAGGGTCATCCTACGATGCGAAAAGACGGAACGAAACTTCAGATCGATCGTCAGTTTCGCCGCTGGCCTTTGCTTGATACAATTCGTCCACACGACCGTAGCCATCCGGCGTAGGCCGCAGGGATGAAGGGTTTGGCTCTTTCAACGCCTCAGAAGCGTCGGGTCATCTTTGTGGATTTTGATCAGGTCGGCGAGCGTCTCGATGCCGAAGTCCGTGAAGGCCATGACCTGTTCGTCGCCCGGACCGTAGACCCAGATCACGCCGTCCTCGGTATCCATTTCCATGGCGACGTCGTGCAGCCAGTCGACGTTCTCGCAAAGATCGGCGGCGACGCGATCGATGGTTGTCACATGGTGAACTTTGTTGACGTGCACGCTCAGGCCGCGATCGCCGGGTCCGCCGCCGCTGCTCGGCGCCAGTTCCACGGAAGCAGTTATCGAGCCGGTGCGCGGGATGGCCGGCGATGCGCGCGAGGACATCGGCGAGCCATGCCTGCGGATCGACGCCGTTCATTTTCGCCGTCACGATGAGGCTATACATCGCCGCAGCGCGCTGTCCGCCGCGATCGGATCCGCAGAACAACCACGATTTTCTTCCCAAAGCAATCCCCCGTTCATTCTGCCCGTGTTGGGAGCGAAGTCGAGGTTCATTATCGCTGGCATGCGCTGTATGGCCGGCGGGTTCCTTTGCACTATGATGAGGTGCGAGCCGGCGTTCGGCTGAGCTACGTCGAATCCGCCCCCGGTGTGGTCGTCGTGTTGCCGAGCTGGATGTTGGATCCAGTCGCCTGCGCCGACATGACGCTCGGCGCGCCGCAGGTTGATGTCGCGGCGCTATCGGAACTCGGTCATCTCCTCATCGAACGCGGTTTTCGGCGAAGCTCCCCAGGCGATGTTCGATTCGCCAAGGAGGAGCAAAATGAAGCACCTGCAAAAGCCCGTCGAAGCAATGCCGTCGCGGCGGGCGGCGGCGCGCCAGCTCGTGATCGGGTTCGAGCAGCCGCAGTCGTGGCTGATGCACGCGACAGAGCGCTCGAAGATCGTCGCGAGCTTGGCCAACCTCCTGGTGGAGGCGGCGGGAAACACAGGAGAAGCGGCGGAAAACAGGAGAACAGCGATGACGAGCGCTGACCTCCTTCCGGCGACGGTCCTGAAGCGAAAGGCTGTCGTATACGTCAGGCAATCGACGCAGACGCAGGTCCAGATCAATCTCGAGAGCCAACGACGGCAATATGACCTGGTGGACGAAGCGCGCCGCCATGGCTTCAGCGACGTCGAGGTTATCGACGACGATCTTGGTCGCTCCGCAAGCGGGACGATGGCGCGACCAGGATTTGATCGACTGGTGGCCTGGATTTGCGCCGGCGAGGTCGGCGCCGTGTTGTGTTTCGACGCTTCTCGGCTCGCCCGCAACGGACGGGACTGGCATCATCTGCTCGAGCTTTGCGGTCTCGTCGGCGCACGGGTCATCGATCTCGATGGCATATATGATCCGTGCCGCCCGAACGATCGTCTGCTGCTGGGAATGAAGGGCAGCATCAGCGAGTTCGAGCTGGGCGTGCTGCGCGCCCGCATGTACGACGCTGCGCGTTCCAAAGCCCGACGCGGCGAGTTGCGGATCAGCGTGCCTGTGGGCTACGTCTGGGATCGCGAGATGGGATTGGGATTCGACCCGGATCTGCGGCTCCGGGAGGCGATCCGTCTCATCTTCGCGAGATTTCGCGAACTGGGGAGCGCACGGCAGGTTCTGTTATCGTTGACGGCGGAACAGCTTCATTTTCCTCGTCCGTCCGATGGAAAGCGAATGATTGCCTTCGACTGGACGCCGATTCGCTATCGCAACGTCATTTCGGTCCTCAAGAATCCGTTCTATGCTGACGCCTATATCTACGGGAAGACCGAGCATCGCACCGCGATCGTCGATGGGCGCGCGCAGAAGACCTACGGGCATGGCAGGCCGTTCGAAGAATGGGAAGTCGTCCTCAAGGATCACCATGAAGGCTATGTCGACTGGGCCGAGTTCGAGCGGAACCAAAAGCAGCTCGCGGCGAACTCCTTTAGCCGGATCGGCGAGACCAAGTCTGGTCGAGGGGGGCAGGCGCTTTTGGTCGGCCTGCTCACCTGCGCGCGATGCGGCCGCCGCCTCAAGGTCGCCTACTACGGCCGTTCGGGGCTCGCCTATCGCTGCGACAGCCCAAACATCATGCTCGGCTCCCCCCGCTGCCTCACGTTCGGGAGTTCGCGCATTGAACCCGCCGTTACTCGGGAGCTTCTGCGCGCAGTCGAGCCGTTCGCGATCGAGGCCGCCCGGGAAGCGGAACGTTTACGCATGGAGAAGGTGAACGACCGCCGCCGCATCTTGGAGCTGGACCTTCAACAGGCCCGCTACGACGCCTCATTGGCCGAGCGTCGCTATGCCGCGTGCGACCCAGACAATCGATTGATCGCAGCGCAATTGGAGAAGAGCTGGGAAACCGCATTGCGCCGCGTCGAGGCTTGTCAGGCCCGTCTTGAGCCGAACACGCCCGAGGCGCCGCGGTCAACCGACACTGCTGACTTCACTGGACTCGCCACGGATTTGGAAACGGCATGGACGTCGCCCAATGTTTCGATGCGGGCGCGCCAGCAACTCCTGCGCGCTCTCGTCGTCGACATCATCGCCGACGTCGATGAAACTGCTCGGGACGTTATCCTGACGATCCACTGGCGCGGCGGCAACACTCGCAGCTCCGGGTCCGAAAGCCCAAGAGCGGCGAGCATGGCTGCCGAACCCCGGACGAAGCCTTGGCGGTGATCCGCAGCATGGCGGCGCGATGGTCTGATGAGCATATCGCCGCGACGCTCAATCGGATGGGCACGCGAACGGGCCAAGGCAAAACGTGGACGGCGCACCGCGTCGGATCGCTGCGAAGGGTCCATGGAATCCATGCCTATCTCTTCGCGGAAAAGGACGGAGAATGGCTGACGATGCGGGACGCGGCGACCGCTCTCGGGGTCTCCAGCTATACGATCCGCCGCCTTATCAAAGCGGGCGTGCTGCCCGCGGTGCAAGTTGTGCCGGACGCGCCGCATCAAATCCGCTCGAGCGACCTGCATTCCGAAGCCGTCAGCGCGGCGATCTCCCGAAAGGGTCGCCCGTGTCGCGATGATTCCGCAAACACACTTCCAATGTTTCCAGATACTTGAAAAGGTGGTGCATAATGAAAGCCCCGTCGCAATTCCCCGCAGTCCACGCTCGGCTGCATTGTTCGAGACGCAAACGCGCCCGTCGTCGAGGAACAACGTGAAGGCCGGCCATCGCTTCAGCATATATTGCATCGCTTTGGCGAAATCATGTCCACGCGAGAGCTTGGCGAGCTGTTCGCGCATATAGCTCTCGAGCGCGTCGACAAGAGGCCGGCTCGACGCCCGGCGAACAGCGAGGCATTCTTGCGCGCTCTTGCCGTTGATCGACCTCTCGATCTCGAACAGCGCGTCGATGCGGCGCACGATCTCTATGGCGATCGGCGAGAGCGGTATCTCCTTCTTGCCCGAAGCCTTGCGACGCGCGTTCTCCTCTAGATCGGCCATGGCGAAGAACGGTCGGCGCGCGTGGATCCAGCACGCGGCCTCCTGGATCGGCCCCGGTTTGCGGTCAGCCAGATAGAGCTTGTTGTAACCGTCATAGGCGTCGGCTTGCAGGATGCCGGCGTATCTCGCCAGATGGGTTTGTGGATGCTCGCCCTTCCGATCGCGCGAGTAGTAAAACATCGCTGCGGGGGGCCCGGCGCCGCCGAACGGCCTGTCATCGCGAACATAAACCCAGCAGCGCCCAGTGTCCGTCTTGCCCTTCGCCAGCACCGGCACTGTGGTGTCGTCCCCGTGCAACCGTTCGGCGGCCATTACATGGGCCTCGATGAGGCGACGGAGGGGATCGAGCGCCGCGCAGACGGCGCCAACCGCGTCGGCCATCGTCGACAGCGCGATTGGCGCGCCCTCCAGCGCATAGCGCTCGGCCTGGCGGTTCAGCGGCTGATGCTGGCCGAACTTCTCGAACACGATCATCGCCAGCAGGCTCGGCCCCGCCCACGCCCGCGGTATCGGGTGGAACGGCGCCGGCGCCTGGGTGATCTTCTCGCAGTCCCGGCAGGAGAACTTCTCCCGCACAGTCTCGATCACTTTCCATTGACGCGGGGTCGTCTCCAGCGTCTGCGTCACATCCTCGCCGAGCTTGCGCAGGCGCGCGCCGCCGCAGCAGGCGCAGGCCTTCGGCGCCTCGATCACCACGCGTTTGCGCGGCAGATGCTCAGGGAATGTGTTGCGCTCCGCCCGCTTGCGCTCGAAGCCGGCGACGGTCGTCGTTTTCGCGACGGCGCGCTCCGCTGCGAGTTCGTCCTCGGTCGCGCTCGCTTCCAGTTCTTCGAGTTCGAGCGACAACTGATCGAGCAATCGCGCCGAGCGCTCCGACTTCTGCCCGTAGATATGGCGCTGCAATTTGGCGATCTGAAGCTTCTGCGCGGCGATCAGCGCCATGTCTTCCGACGCCTTCGCAAGCGCGACGGCGAGCTGCGCTTTCAGCACGGCGTTCTCGTCGAGAAGGGCTTGGCTCACGGCGTCCATGAGGCGAAGTGAATCACAAAATGTGCGATTTGTGGCGCCCCAAAGTGCAGTCGACCCCAGCTTTTTTGCGTCTCACCCCGCGCATTGCGGCCTGAAGGTGAGTTGCAGGTTTCGCCAGTCGATCCCTTCCAGCATATAGGCCATCTGCCCGGCCGAGATCGACACCGCGCCCGCGCTCGCCGAGGGCCAGATGAACTTTCCGCGGTCGAGCCGCTTGGCGTAAAGCGACAGGCCGATCCCGTCGTGCCAGAGGATTTTGGCGAGATCGCCGCGGCGGCCCCGAAAAATGTAAAGGTCGCCCGCGTGAGGATCGCGCTTCAATTGCTCCTGAACCTGAAGCGCCAGGCCCCGCATGCCGCGCCGCATGTCGGTATGGCCGGTCGCGATCCAGACCCGGCAGCTCGCTGGCAGCGGGATCATCGGCGCAGCGCCTTCAGGACACGCGACAGCGCGGCGGTCTCGACATCGGCCCACACAATGATCCGATCGCCCTCGGCGAGCACGATCTCCATCTGGCCGGTCGACCCTGGAGCGGAATATTCCGCCGTCGCGTCCGGCGTGATCGTTACGGGCAGGATCGGCGCGAGTTTTTGCGGCGCGGCCAGCTCGACGCCAAACTGCCGACGCCAGGTGAAGAGCTGGTTGGTGTTGACATCGTGCCGTCGCGCGACCTCGGCGATCGAAGCTCCGTCCTCGAGGATCTCGTCGACGATCCGGCGCTTCTCTTCGAGAGACCATGATCGGCGCCGGCGCCGGAGAGCCGGCGAATCGTCATCGTTGCGCGACATCGGCGATAGTGTCCGCTTGTAATAGTAGTGGACACGATCATCGCGCCACCCGTCAGGCAGCTATCTCAAAAACCGCAATCAACGCCAGGGGGCCCACGGCGGAGGGATACACACGACCTAGCTTACTTTTGACGAAGTTCGGGCGCTGGCTGGCGGGTCGCGATACTATTATCTCGGTGCCGAGCTGCCGTATATCGACCGGGAAGCGAGCCCGCCTCACGCCGGATTAGACTCCCGCCGACGCGCCGGCTGGGCTTTCAGGGCCGAGCCTGCGTCGCCTGCTCGAGCTCGGCGCGGCGGGCCGCAAGCCGAGAGGCTCTGCGACCAGCCGGTCGAAAGGCCGCAATCGCTGGGAGACTCGCAAGCTGACCGTCTTTCCGGCGAAGGCGTGGTTCCGCCATACGGCGTGGGAGCCGCTCATCAAGACCATGTTGCGGCTGGAGCGAACAATCTACCGCCGCGATCCGGCGACCGGTCTTTTGAAGCAGACGATCGAGACCGTCTATTGGGTGTCCTCGGCGACCGGCCCGACGCCTGAGCGTTGGAACGAATGGATCAGAGGCCATTGGCGCATCGAGAACGGCAGCCACTATGTGCGCGACGTGGCGTTCGCGGAGGACGCTTCGCGCATTCGCAAGAACCCCGACATCGTCGCGCGGCTCCTTCGCCTATAATCTCCTGCGCGCCGATGGTTGCGATAACATCAAGAACGCCAGATGGCGCGCCGCTCTCGATATCCGAGCTGCCCTCGAAATAGCAGGGGCTCGTTAAAAACTGCACAGCCCTGGCCGGCCGGGCTCGGGAAGCCGCGAGCGAAGCCGCAAAACGGTTGATGCCTCAACGATTCCGTCGCTCTTTCAAGCCTGCGACTTTTTCGTTCTGCGAAGAGAGCTTCTTCGAGCTCGATTCGTTTCCTAGACCGTAATAGTCGGCGGTGAGCGTGTGATAGAGATGCGGCGCGAGAGCCGGCATATTCGTCCAGAGGCGATCGAGATCCAATTGCAATAAAGCGTCATTCACCTGCGACGGCTCGTCAACGAGCGTGAAATCAAGAATATGACCGGAGCCGAGGGTGCGTAGACGCTCCGCAGGAGCCCCTATATCGAAGACCACTGGCGGAACTCCGGCAATTAACGCCAGCGAGAGCGTGTAGCAATAGGTCTCCGGCCAGATAGAGGGAAATAAGGTGAGATGCGGGGCAAGCTCGATCAGCTTCTCGACCGCTGTGTCATCGTCGCCGTACTCTCCGGTCTGCGTCACGCCGACGCTGTCCATCATGCCCTGAATGTTTGTATAGCCGATCACCGTGAATTCGATCGGCAATTTTCGGATTTCCGCATCAAGTGCGAGCGCGTGTAGAACTCGGCTTCCCTTATGCGGGCCGAGTGCGCCCAGCACCGCCACCCGTAAGGGGCTCGACGAGGCGGGTGCGACCGCGCGTCGTTCTGGCGCACGCAGATGATCTTCGTGCGGGCGGACCAAAAATTCGACGCCCGGAGTTAGCTGCTTCAATCGTGCGGCCGCGTCCGCGGACGGCGTAAAAACGCCCTTCGCCTGGGCGAAGAAAGCGCGATAGACGGCGCGGCGCACTGGCGGCGGGATATACTGTCGGCACTCACTATCGGAGGCGAGACAATCGGCGCAGACCTCAAGGGTTGGCGCGCCGCAATATCGCCCGTCGGGGGTCACAAAATTTGTGCGGTGACAAACCGAGGAATAGTCGTGCGCCGTGCAATAGTAGTCGCGTCCCGATTTTTCGATGATGTCCATCAGCGCCGCGGTGCAATGCCATTCGAGTCCGGCGAAGGAATGCACATGGATGAACTCCGGCCTCATCCAGGCGATGAAATCGGCGAGAATCTCGCCATGTTTGTCGATGGTCATCCCGCCTAGCGTAGGCGTGAAAATGGATTCGTCGTGGACAAATTGGACATCGGCGCCTCCCGAACCGTTGCCGACTTTCAAGACGACCGTCTCGTAGCCTTCGGCCTTGAGACGCTCGACGTGACGTTCGACATGGGTGGCGACGCCGCCGCCATGCGCTTGCGTGATCATCAGCGCCGATTTGGTGCCGACTTGCTTGGCAACGCGATAGAGGTCGAGCCGCATGCGTGCCTCATGCGCGATATCGGCCCGCTGGTAGAGTTCGATGCGCGCAGGATAGTCGGGATGTTTACCCCGTAGCGCCCGCATGCCGGCGGCTTTTCCCGCCGATGCGCAATCTGCGAAGGATACCTCGCCCGCGTGATAGACGACAACGTCGTGCGCAAAAATGTTGCGATAACCGGCTTTCAATGCGCGCATGCAATAATCGTTTTCTTCGCCATAACCGCGGGCGAAAGCGTCGCGATCGAGCACGCCGATTTCGCAGATAATCTTGCGCCGCATGTAGAAGCAAAAACCGACCCCCGTCGGGACATCGGAAGAACGATACGCATTGGCAACTTTGGCGAAATCGTCAAGATCACCTACCGTGACTTCCAACGCGACATAATTGTCTTGATTGGGCAGTGGATAACTACATATGGTGGCGTTGTTCGAAAAAGGCGTGATCGTCGCAACTTTTTCGTCTTTGTCAGCATGGAAGAGCAAGCGATCGATCCAATCGCCGTGCACGATCGCATCCGAATTGAGAAGGATCACGTCGCGATCCGGGTGCAGCGTGAGGCCGCGATTGACCGTGCCGACGAAGCCGAGATTCACTTCATTCTCCAGATAGGTGAACAAATCGCGCGCGGCGAGACGACGTAGCTCTTCGGTAATGCGGCTGTCAGGGCTGCGGTCGTTGACCACGACGAGTTCGAAGGGCACCCGCTGCGCATTCGCCAGGACGGCGTGGATCGCCGCGAAAGTCTCGGCATATCCGTCATAGACGGGTACGATGACGTCGACGAGCGCGTCGGCAACTGATTTGGCCCCGGAAAGGAAGTCCCAAGCCTCCGCAGGGGGCGCGACGAGGCTCGGCCAAAAGGCGGAGCCGATCGGATTGGGTTTGCGACCCTCCGCCCGGCCTTTAGTAATATAGTGAAAGAACGGATTAACGTTGGAGTCAGCGACATCCCGGTACTTGGCCAAATAGTATTTCGTCCAGAACAGGCGCGAGGGGTTACGCCCCTCTTTCCAGCCGTAATCCACAAAATGCAACAGTGGATGATTGCCGGAAGCGGCCACGTCGCTATTGGTACGTAGGTAGAACTCCGACTCGAACTCGGGCGCGATGGCCGCGATCTCCGCCGCCCGGTCTCCGTCGACGAAGAGCGGCTTCTTCATCGTGGAAACGTATTTGGTCTTGGGGGCCGCAGCTACGGGTTCCACCGATCCGCTCCGTCGCTGCTCACAGGACTGGGTTCTGGTCGAGACGAAATGATAGAAGGGGTTGACCTTGGAGACCAGAATATGTGGATGGGCTTTCAGGTAATCCTCAGTCGAGAAGCTGCAATTGGGTTCGTAACCTGCGCGCCAACCGATTGTCAGATAATGATCCAGCGCCGATTCGATGGGCACAGAAAACCGACGGCTGTAGAAACCCTCGTCGAACTCGGGACCGATGACGCGACGCTGAACCTCGAGCAGATCCCGCTCCGATTCGGGGAAAATGCGAAGATCAGTCTCATTTCTGTGCAACGCATAATGCTGCAAGGGATTTTCCGACAGGCACCCGCCCAAATTACGATCTTTGTAGAAAAGCGTATCAAAGTCAGCCGATGGATTGCGCCCCTCTCGCCATCCATGCGTCGCAAAATGAGTGTAAGGGTCGACGCCGGCGCTCTTGACATCCGAATAGGCGCTCAAATAATATTTCGCATCAAAATAGTATTTTTCATCGCTTCGCATGCCGATCAATCGCCAGAAAAGTCTGAACACCACTCGATCCTCGTTTCTAGGACAGTGAGAAACCACAGCGCAGAGCTTCAGAACAGTTGAAAACCTTGATAAGGCTCCCTTCCCTCCGCAAAACCATGGAGATCGAAATGCTCTTGGCCATCCTTGAAAGCCCCCGACTCGACCGCCTCACGAACATCGGGATTTTCAGCCAGATAGAATTTTTCGTCCACCTTTATGGCGTAAGGCAACCGATCCTCGAAATAGCCGTATAGTAAATAATGTTGCTTGGCTGAACTGAGTAATTTCAGCGCCAGTGCAGATTGAACATCTTCGTATTTTTCCAAATACCAAAGTTCGTCGAATCGGACATTGGCTATGGCAGCCTTCAATAAATGAAGGAAAGCTTCCTTTGGGATCACGATTTCAGGCCCGCCGGCACTGACGTGCTCGATGAGCTGGGTTCTCACTTCCAGATATCGCAAGTGAAGCTCCTCATTGTATCCGAAATTTGACATCTGCATTTTGCCTGCGTTAAGTCAAGTCTTAGCACGGTTTTTCGTACCTACACAATGGCCTCGTCAATCGGCGGATTTGTTGTGCCGTCGGATATAGCGGGCGGATTGCGGTGCAATTTTTGCCGATAGCTACGCGATGGGGTCCGGCAGTTCGTTAGGATCGGGCAGCGAGCACCGCCCTCCAAATTTCGGGCGCAGTTGTCCCGGCGGCTCTAAATCTGCTCAGCGCGAATTGACCCTTCCTGATGCGATGCGATGAGACGCTGGGAGAGCTGGCGTAGTAATTCGACGTTCATCCGAACCAGATCGCGACGTGGAAGGGCCACCTTCTCGAAGGCGCGGCAGGAGTTTTCGGTCAGGATAAGCCGGAAGCGAAGGAGGTGGCCGTCGATTTGAAGGCGCTGCACGCCAAGAGCGGCGAGCTCACCCTGACCAACGATTTTTTTGTCCGGCGCGCTCAGCAAGGCCGGCCTGCTGGTTCTGGTGCAAACGGCGTGAGCGGGACATAATCCTTCGGAGGGCGGAACCGGACTCTGGCGTTTATGGACGATGCTGAGCGTGGACGATCTTTTCAAAGGGTGCCATTTCGACCGCGAAATTATCGTTCTCTGCGTGCGCTGGTATGGTCGCGGTAGAGACGTCGGTTTCCCCACGCCCCCGCACAGATCCGTACGTGCGGGATTACCGGCTCTTGCCTTGAGTCATGACGCGAAGCGCTAGTGCACTGACACGGACATAGGATTCACAATTGCGGCACGGCGTGCGAGTTTGGGCTCATGGCCCAGACTGTCTGCATCATCCTTCGGGACGAAGACCGCGAGCGACTGGAGGCGATCGCTTCCGATCGCTCTCGGGCGCGCTCAAACATATCCAACGCGCAAAGATCGTGCTCTTTTCCGCCGAACGGCTCCCGGTTCTGGAGATCGCGCGGCGCGCCGGCGTCAGCCGTCCAGCAGTCTGGCGCTGGCAGCAGCGCTATGGAGAGGAAGGCGTCGACGGCCTGTTGCGCGACAAGACCCGCAAGCCGGGCCGCGCCCCGCTCGACGCGAAGCTCGTCGCCAGAGTTCTCGAATTGAGCTGCTCGGAGCCGCCCGGCGCCGCCACTCATTGGACGGGCCGCGCCATGGCGAAGATCATGGGGATTTCGCTGCGGGCGGTGCAGCGCCTCTGGGAAAAGCATCGCCTCCAGCCGCATCGCATCCGAACATTCAAGCGCTCGAGCGATCCGCAGTTCGCCGAGAAGGTCGAGGATGTCGTCGGCCTCTACATGGACCCGCCGGCTCACGCCGTCGTGGTCTCCATCGACGAGAAGAGCCAGATCCAGGCGCTCGACCGCACACAACCCGGCCTGCCGCTCAAACCCGGAAAATGCGGGACGATGACCCACGACTACAAGAGAAACGGCACGACCACCCTGTTCGCCGCGCTCGATATTCTGCACGGAACCGTCATCGGCCGCTGCATGAAGCAGCATCGGCATCAGGAGTTCATCCGCTTTCTGTCCGCAGTCGAGCGCGCCGTGCCGGCGGGCAAGGTCATCCACGCCATCCTCGACAATTACGCGACCCACAAGCATCCCGCGGTCATGAAGTGGCTCGCCGATCATCCACGCTGGACCTTCCACTTCACGCCGACCTCGGCTTCGTGGCTGAACGCCGTCGAGGGGTTTTTCTCGACCATCACCCGCCGAAAAATCCGTCGCGGCGTGTTCAAATCCGTGCCCGAGCTCGAAGCCGAGATCGCCCGCTACATCAGGCAACACAACAAATCCGCTGAGCCTTTCGTCTGGACGAAGCCGGCAAAGGCCATCTTCGACAAGCTGGCCCGAGTTCCTGCTCCTTCCGTCTGAGTCAGTGCACTAGTTCGGATAGGGACGCAGAACACGGACCTTGGGGATGTAGAGCGTAATGAGGCGCTGGAGCTCTCCCATGTCATGCGCGAACGCTGGCTGCGCCGCCGCAAGGCGTGCATCCAGGCCCGACAGACTTCGGCGCGGAACATGCCGAGCCTCTTCAGATTGCCGGGCACGGCGTGATAGTTCAGATACCCTTGCACAGCACGGCGCAACCATGCGCCGATCACTTTGATCGATGCGTGCCGTCGCTGCATTAGGCTGGCTCGGATCGCTTTCAATGTCGCGCTGAGCCTTTTTGCCACGGTCAACCTCCACACGATGAAGATTCGAGTTTTCCGCCGCGCCCCGCATATGTGCGTGAAGCCGAGGAAGTCGAAAGTTTCCGGGCGGCGCTGTCCGCGACGGGCGCAGCGCTCGATTGCATGTAACCGGTGCGGCCGTGCCACACCGATCGGCTGTGGACGGCGGGCGCTGGGCAGTTGACCTTTGATCGGAGGGATGGCGTCGTGCTTTTGAGGAGCGACGCCGATGACGATCGAGGACCAGCTTCGAGAGCGGTTGCGGAAGGTCGAGGCGCTGCATTTCGGCGCGACGAGCGCCGGAGAGCGCGAGGCGGCCAGCGCGGCGGCCGATCGGCTGAGGGCGAAGCTCGATGAGGCGGCGCGCAGCGATCCTCCCGTCGAGATGAAGTTCAGCCTCCCGGACGAATGGTCGGTGCGCTTGTTTGTCGCTCTATGCCGACGCTACGGCGTGCGCCCTTTCCGCTATTCGCGGCAACGCCGCACGACGATCATGGTGAGGGCGCCGCGGCGCTTTTTCGACGCCGTCGTGTGGCGGCAATTTTCCGATCTGCACACGGACCTTTGGATCTATTTCGAGCAGACGACGGAGCGGCTGATCAAAGAGTCGATCTGCTCCGATACGAGGGACGCAGAGACGGCGAGCGAGCCGAGCCTGTTGCGTTGATGGTGGTCCACACGAGAAGCTCGGCGAGCCGATTGTTGGTGGTCGCGCCGGAGACCATGCGCTCCAGCACATCCGCGAGCCATGTCTCCGGATCGACGCCATTGAGCCGCGCCGTTTGAATCAGCGTCGATAGGATCGCCCATGTTTCGGCGCCGCCATTGTCGCCGGCGAAAAGCGAGTTGCGCTTGCCGATCGCGATCGATCGAATGGGGCGCTCCACGATATTGGTATCCGGCTCGATGCGGCCATCGTCATGAAAGCGCGCCAATCCGCTCCAATGCGCGAGCGTATAGTTTATCGCCTTGATCAGCGGCGAGATTTGCGACAGCCCGTCGCGCACGGCGATCAAGCGGGCGTGGAGCGCCTCCATGATCGGCTTTGGCTCGGCCTGCCGAACCGCGCGCCGCTCGTCGGCGCTTTTGCTGCGAATGCGCTTCTCGATCGCATAGACCAACGCGATCGTCTGTAAGCGGTGCGAGCGTCCCACCTCGAAAAACTTCGAGCGTCGCGCGATCCTCCTCGAGTGATTTGGTCATGAGGAGGGTTGGGCGATGGATCATTCCATGCTTGATGCCATGCATGAAGGCAGGACTTATCAACGGGTGGAGCTGATCACCGGCGGCCGGCGCCGGCGCAGTTGGACGTCCGAGGAAAAAGCCAGGATCGTCGCGGAAAGCGCGGAGCCGAACGCCAACATTTCGGACGTCGCTCGGCGCAATGGCGTAAGCCGTGGACTGCTGACCGTCTGGCGTCGGCAGGCCTGGGAGGCGCGAAGCACGTCCGAGCATGAATCGCTGTTCGCTGCGGTGCGCGTGAGATGTGTCGAGGAGCGCCCGCAGAATGCGACCGCGATCGTCGAGGAGCGAGATGCGGTCTCTGTCGTGTCATGTACGATCGAGGTCTCGATGGCCGATGCGACGGTCCGTGTGCCGATGGGCGCGGACAGCGCGACGGTCAACGCAGTGATTTCGGCGCTGCGTCGTTCGCGATGATCTCCGTCGGCGCGTAGCGACGTGTGTTCGTATCGACGCGGCCGGTCGATTTCCGCAAAGGTGTGCATGGACTCGTCGCACTGGTGGCGGAGGATTTAAGATGCAATCCTTACAGTGGTGACGTGTATGTGTTCCGCGCCAAGCGCAAGGACCGCTTAAAGCTTTTGCTATTCGACGGCTCGGGAACAGTTCTGGCGACGAAATGGCTGGAGGATAGCGGCTTCGCCTGGCCGCCAGCACAAGACGGTGTGGTGTCTCTGACGCCGACGCAGTTCGCGATGTTGTTCAACGGCTTCTCCGAATGGTCGCGCATGACGCCGAAGGCGGTGAAGAGACCGAATAAGACTGCGTGATATTGCTGTATTCGCTGGAGCGTCAGCGAGCGCGGTGGTACATTCATGTCATGGCGCTTCGCTCCACGCCCCTTCCATCGGACCCGGCTCTGCTGACGGAGCTGGCGCTCGCGCTCGAAGCGGAAAACGAGACGCTGAAGACGACGATCGCGACGCTGAAAGCCCTGATTTTCGGCGCGCGCTCCGAGCGCTTGTCCAGGCTGGGCGCCGAACAGCTCGCGCTCGACCTTTCGGATAATCGAGACGAAGAGCCGCGGAAGACGGCGACGACGAACGATGACATGCCGGCGTCCGAGGAAGCCGTGAAGAGGCCGTGCAAAAAGGCCCGGCGCAACATCGGGAAGCTGCCCGAGCACCTTCCCCGCTGCGAGCGCGTGATCGAGCCGACGACAACGCAGTGTCCTTGCTGCAAAGGACAAATGAATCGCATCGGCGAGGATGTGAGCGAGACGCTCGACCGCGTTCCGGCCGTGCTGCGCGTCTTGCGCACGATCCGTCCCAAATATGCGTGCCGAGCTTGTGAAAGCGCGGTCGTGCAAGCGCCGGCGCCGGCGCAGCTGATCGAAGGCGGCATGGTCTCGACGGCGCTCGTCGCCCATATCGCCGTCGCCAAATATGGCTGGCTGTCGACCCTCTATCGTCAGACCGCCATCCTCGCCGGCCTGGGCGTCGTCCTCGATCGACAGACGCTGGCGCGCTGGATGAAGCAGACGGCCTGGATGCTGAAGGGGCTCTACGATCTGCAATTGGAGGTGATGCATCGCTATCCGCGGCTCTTCTGCGACGAGACGCCGATGCCTGTGCTCGCGCCCGGACATGTGAAGCTCCGACAGTTTTGGGCGCATGCAACCGATGACCGCCCCTGGGCGGGACCGGCTCCGCCGGCCATCGCCTATGTGTTCGCGGACGGCCGCAGCAAGAAGGAGATCGCGTCGCAGCTTTCCGGCTTTACCAGAATCTTGCAGGTCGACGGCTACGCCGCCTACAAGGCGCTGGTCAAGGACGAGGGCGCCGAAAGCCGCGTCACGCTCGCCTTCTGCCTCGCGCATGCGCGCCGCAAGTTCGTCGCGGTGTTCAAGACGACGAGCTCGCCATTCGCCAAAGAGGTCATCGAGACGATCGCGACGGTCTATGCGATCGAGAAGCGCATTCGCGGCAAAAGCGCCGACGAGCGGCGCGCGGTTCGGCAGGCCGAGACAAAGCCGATCATGGAGGCGCTCCATGCCCGCTTGATCGCCGTGCGCGACGGGCTGTCGCAAATCTCGCCGCTGATCAAGGCGATAAACTATACGCTCGCGCATTGGAGCGGATTGACGCGCTTTCAGGACGACGGCCGCATCGAGCCGGACACCAATATCGTCGAGCGGCCCATTCGCTCGATCGCGATCGGCAAGCGCAACTCGCTTTTCGCCGGCGACAATGGCGGCGCCGAAACATGGGCGATCCTATCGACGCTGATTCAAACGGCGCGGCTCAATGGCGTCGATCCGGAGACATGGCTCGCGGATGTGCTGGAGCGCATGGTCTCCGGCGCGACCACCAACAATCGGCTCGCCGAGCTTCTCGTGTGGAACTGGAAAGCCGCGCGTCACCAGGCCGAAGCGGCGGCCTGATCCACCATCAACGCAATAGGCTCGGCTCGCTCGCCGTCTCCGCATCCCTCGTATCCGAGCAGATCGACTCTTTGATCAGCCGCTCCGTCGTCTGCTCGAAATAGATCCAAAGGTCCGTGTGCAGATCGGAAAACTGCCGCCACACGACGGTGTCGAAAAAGCGCCGCGGCGCCCTCACCATGATCGTCGTGCGGCGTTGCCGCGAATAGCGGAAAGGGCGCACGCCATAGCGACGGCACAGAGCGACAAACAAACGCACGGACCATTCGTCTGGAAGGCTGAACTTCATCTCGACCGGAGGATCGCTGCGCGCCGCCTCATCGAGCTTCGCCCTCAGCCGATCGGCCGCCGCGCTGGCCGCCTCGCGCTCTCCGGCGCTCGTCGCGCCGAAATGCAGCGCCTCCACCTTCCGCAACCGCTCTCGAAGCTGGTCCTCGATCGTCATCGGCGTCACTCCTCAAAAGCACGACGCCATCCCTCCGATCAGACGTCAACTGCCCAGCCCCCGCCGTCCACAGCCGATCGGTGTGGCACGGCCACACCGATCTTATGTCCGCTGTCAACCATGTAGACGTGCGTACCCATCCGCTGCGAGAGACAGCGTCGAAGAAAGTTGGTCGCGCACGGGTGGAGACAGGATCTGTTGGACGTCGGTGATCAAGCTCTTATGCGCGGGTCGAAACCGCATTCCCGATAATGCGTCCGGGGCTGTCCCGATCTTACAGCGGGCGTCGGCTTTTGAGCCGGCCACAAAGCGTCTGACGGGAGTTCCCCTGCCGTGATCCTGCCTCCGCCCGTGCGCGAAGGGCAATCGTTGGTCGCGCTTTAGGCGACTTGCGCCTCCCTTGCCGCAGACCACATGAAACCGACCAGCTCACGAGCAACGGCAACGCAAACGACAGTCGTCTTTTTTCCTCGAGCGACAAGCGCCCGGTAACGTGCAGTGAGACGTGTTTGGGCCTTCCAGGCGATCTCCCTCACACGCGGCGGCACAGCTTCGATCTGGTAGAGCTTCTTCTTGCCGATCCGTGGCGGGTGCCGGTAGGTCCAGGCGCTTTCGACCAGCATATGACGGACGCGCCCGTTCCCTGCTTTTGTGATGCCGCCCCGTCGAACCGTATCGCCCGTCGAGCGCTCACTCGGCGTGAGGCCGAGATAACCCATGAGCTGCCGCGGGCTGTCAAACCGCCGAAGATCGCCAAGCTCCGTGGCGCAAGTGACCGCCACGATGAGGTCGATGCCTCGCAACGCCTGAAAAGCCCGGACGATAGGCGCGAGCGACCATTCTGGAACAAACTCTTCGATAGAGGCTTCGAGCCGTTCCACTCGCTCCTTCGAGATTCTCACCGCTTCGACCATTTCCTGAAGAGCGATCTGGTGCGCCGGATGATCGAATTTCTGTTCTTGCAGCCAACGAAGATGGCGGGCGCCCCATGTGGTTTTGCGCGGGAATACTCGGCCGTGCCGGAGCATGAATGCGCTGACTTGCTGCCTATGCACACGCAGTGTTTCGACTGCCGCCGACCGAGCGCGTACGAGATCGCGGATCGCCTCGTGGCCTTCGTCGGGAACCCACACCGCGGTCAACTCCCCTGCGCGAAGCAGCCTGGCGAGCGCGACCGCATCTCGACGGTTGGTCTTTACCCGATCACTCGGCTTGCGCGGAATGAGTGATGGCGCCACGACCGTACAGGGAAAGCCCATGCCGACTATGAGACGATACAAACCGTATCCCGTTGGGCCCGCCTCGTAGCAAAAATGCGCTCGTTCCTGCTTCGACGTGATCTTCTTGATCAATCTTCGCATGCTCTCTTCAGAGGCGTCCACCTCCCCGAGATACCGCACCTCGCCGTTACGCCCGCCGTCCGCTATCGCAATCGCGTTGCGGGCCTTCGAAACATCGATTCCAACAAAAATCTCATTAGATTGGTCCATGGCTCGTCCTCCTGCGCTGAGGATCGACTCGGCTGTCGAGTAACCCTCGCTCGCACAGCGTAGGACGAGCCACCCCCCACCGCAGTAGCGGACATACGGTCTTACGATCGTCTCGATGACCTCTTTAGCGAATGGCGAGTTCGTCGTCTTGAACACCGCGACGAACTTGCGGCGCGCATGCGCGAGGCAGAAAGCGAGTGTGACGCGACTTTCGGCGCCCTCGTCCTTGACCAGCGCCTTGTAGGCGGCGTAGCCGTCGACCTGCACTATAAGGTCTGGCGGGTTGCAACTCCGGCGTATAGGGCGGCAGAAAAATCAGCCGAACGCCATCAGACACGCTCAGACCCGCGTCGCCATGCCAGCCGGCGTTGTCGAGGACGAGCACGATGGTGCGGTCGACGCCTGCCTTGGCTTCGCGCGCGAAGGTTTCGAGCAGCGCCGCGAAAAATGGTTTTGAACCGCCCCGCGTCCATTAATGGGACTTCGCCCAAGGGCGTCGGAAGCGCCACGCGTCCTCAATCTTGAAAACATTACGGAAGATCTGGCCGCAATTTATCACCACATTTCTTTCAACACTTGCGTCAGATAGGCGCCATATTGGCTCTTGGCGAGTTTCTGCGCGGCGGCGCGCAGTGTCTCGGCATCGATCCATCCCTGGCGGAAGGCGATTTCTTCGAGGCAGGCGATGCGCTGTCCTTGCCGCATCTCTATCGCGCGGACATATTCGGCGGCCTCCAGCAGAGAGGCCGGCGTGCCCGTGTCGAGCCAGGCGAATCCGCGCCCCAATCGCTCGACATTCAATTCGCCGCGCTGGAGATAGATATTGTTGAGATCGGTGATCTCCAATTCGCCGCGCGGTGAAGGTCTCAGCTCCGCCGCGAAATGCGGCGCGCGCTCGTCGTAGAAATAGAGGCCTGTGACCGCCCAATTGGATTTGGGCGCTTTCGGCTTTTCCTCGAGCGACAGCGCGCGGCCTTCGGCGTCGAAATCGACGACGCCGTAACGCTCGGGATCAGCGACGTGATAGGCGAAGACCGTGGCGCCGCGACCAATGTCTCTTGCCTTTATCAGCGAGTCCGTAAGGCTGTGGCCGTAGAAAATATTGTCGCCGAGCACGAGGACGGAATTCCGCCCTTCGACGAAGCTCGCGCCGATGATATAGGCCTGCGCCAGCCCGTCAGGGCGTGATTGCACGGCGTAGGTGAGCGAGACGCCCCATTGCGCGCCGGAGCCGAGTAGGCGCCGGAAGGCCGCTTCGTCCTCCGGCGTTGTGATCACGAGAATTTCGCGCACGCCGGCGAGCATCAGCGCGCTCAGCGGATAATAGATCATCGGCTTGTCATAGACCGGCAGCAATTGCTTGGAGACGGCGAGCGTCGCGGGATGCAGGCGCGTGCCGCTGCCGCCGGCGAGAATGATTCCGCGCATGATTTCTTTCCTCAATGATCGGAGCCCGCTATCAGCCGGTCGACGCAATTGCTGAGCGAAGCGCGCCACTCGGGCAGAGCGACGCCATGAACCTGTGAAAGTTTGGCGTTGTCGAGGCGCGAATTGGCCGGGCGCCGCGCCGGCGTCGGAAAATCGGCCGTCGCGATGCGACGCACGCGCACGGCTCGACGGCCATGTTCTGCCGCGCACGCGAAGATCGCCTCTGCGACATCGGCCCAGCAGGCTTCGCCGGCGCCGGTCATGTGAAACACGCCGCGCAGCTGCGGCGCGCCGTCCTGCCGCAGGCGGGTCGCGACGGCGAGCGTGGCGTCGGCGAGGTCGAGTGCGCTCGTCGGATTGCCGAGCTGATCGGCGACGACGCCGACCTCCTCGCGCGTCTCGCCGAGGCGCAACATAGTGCGCACGAAATTCACGCCGAAGGGGCTATAGACCCAGGCCGTACGGAGAATGACCGAGTTCGGACAGAGCGCGGCGACGCGCCTTTCGCCTTCGAGCTTGGAGCGGCCATAGGCGCCGAGCGGCGCGGTTGCGTTGTCCTCGCGATAGGGACGCGGCGCGGAGCCGTCGAACACATAATCGGTGGAAAAATGGATGAGCGGAACGCCGAGCTCGGCCGCCGCTTCGGCGACATGGCCGGCGCCCTCGCCATTGACGCGAAACGCGAGCTCTTCTTCCTGCTCGGCCTTGTCGACGGCGGTATAGGCGGCGGCGTTGACGATCACATCGCCGCGC
>NZ_WOVC01000084.1:0-3477 GCF_011378635.1 Methylosinus sp. RM1 | reverse complement strand
CGATGATCCCATCGTCAAGCTGTCCGCCGTGACCGCCTGAACATTCCGGCCAAAGCCGGAAATCCCGGTGTCCGCCTCGATCCAGCTACACCACGCTCTGGGGCACGATCGTACAAACGCCCCAACGATTGCTGAACCACAGGTAGGTTATAATGATGCTTTTCGGACTGCACTCACCCGAGCACTGGCGGCTTCTGACACCGGCCAACATTCAAACGCGCCGGCTTTGGGGCTGGAGCCACTCGATACAAAAGATACTTGGCGCGTCGGAGCCGAGGCCGTGTCAGAGTCGCCATCTCCTGATCGCATCGGACTACGGCGGCGATCACAGTAAATCGACCCATCTAATCTATTGCTATCTCATCATCCGCAGAGGAGGGCAAACTTGGTTGTCCGCTGTTCGGGCGGCGCGCCAAGAGCACCTGCAGAACGGGAGAACGCTGTCCTATAAACGACTGGACGACGCAGCTCGCCAACAGGCACTGGCGCCGTTCCTGAGTGCGGCTGCGAAACTCGACGGCCATTTGGTCGCGATTGCGGTAGACAAAAGGAAAAAGTGGCTTTCGACCGTTCCGGGTGCTGCGGAAGATCTTCGTAAGGCTCTGCAGTTAAAGGCATTCTGGAATGCACGAGCGCTGGAGGCCATGCTGCGGAAGGTGCAATTTACCGCCGTCCTGCTCTCCATCTGGTCGCTACCGTATACCAACGTAACGTGGATAACCGACGAAGACGAGTTTGTGGCGAACGACACCCGGCATGATGATGCCCTCCAGGCCGCCGCACGCATGTGTTCGTTCTATTTCCAACACCCGATGGGTATCTTTCGGCTCAATACCACCGGGCAGGATCTCGAGGATCGTGATTTTGAAGACCTCTGTGCGATTCCAGATCTCGCCGCGGGAATGCTTTCGGAGGTTTCTACCCGCCTAGCTCAGGCAGGTAGCTGGGAAGGTCGTATGCATAAGGTGCTCGATGGTGAGCTGCCTTTCAAGGCTGAACTGATCGCCGACTGGTTCTGGGACACCGAAATGTCCCTTCGGAAAACCCTGATCACGATCGATCTAGAGGGGGCGCGGTTCGCGGTTCGGAAGGTCTCGATGCAAGGCTGTGACATCTCGCAAAACTTATAAGCGAGGAAGAGCAGAAAAGCACCGCAGACTTAAGGGCGCCCTTGTCTCGGCGCGGCCACAAGCTCCTTAGCGGCCGAGCGAAGCCAGAAGGTCCGCGAGAATTTCACGCTCGAACGGATGGATATCCTTAGCCTGCAGGTCCACGTTCGCGACCAAGGCAAGCCCTGCGTCGAGCGTGCGAACCTCGCCCGCGCCCTTGCCTAACCGGCGAGCGAGTTCCGGGGGCACGCCATACTCATCCAAGGCAAAGAGCCCGGACTCCATAAATAGGCTCTCCGCACTTGCGGCGAAGAAGCTATAGTCGCCAATCTTGGCGACCCCTTCACGATCATAGATCTCGGCTTGGATGTGGCTGACGGCCATGAGCTGGCGGGGAAAGGTAAAGCTCACGTAGCGTCGCATGAAACGTAGCCCGCGCTCGACTGCGTCGCTAATTGAGTCATCAAAGCGCTTCCGGGCAACCCAGTGATCTAGCACCTCCCGGAACGACTTCGCCATGCGAAGCCGGTCAAGTTCAGCCTTCAAGCCCACGCCGCTCATGACCCCATATCCCCCCAGCGAGCGGCCACGATCAATCTGATCGTAGATGATGTTACAGACTGCCAAGAGTTGGTGCGGCTCTGGAGAACCTTTCCAGGCGAGTGAATCTTCCAGCAATACCAGGTCGCGCGAAATGACACGGTGGACAGCGTATTGGTCCTCGATAGGGATGTGCCGGTTGAGCCGTATTGTCGCGAGAGAGATAGGGCTTTCGAACCGGACGTCCTCGATGCGCCGCTTGGAGACGGGCTTTAGGTCTTCCTCTGGTAGGTCCACGATCAACGGGAACGAGGTCTTCTCGTCCTGATGCTGGATCCCAATTTCGACGCTGTAGGATGAGTCGTCCGCCGGCGGCGCTGCGTAGGGATACGAGAAGAACGACGTCCGAGCGGCGCTGCGTCGTGTAGAGGAGCAGGCCGCTGCAATCTCGGCGTCGAGCTGCTCGAGGTCATAGCCGGGCGGCGACGGCCTGGCGGCGCGACATGAGGCCTGCGCCGATCGCGAGTATCTCGGCTTGGACGTCCTTGAGCGGATCGACCCACTCGACCTTGGGGGGAAGCCAACTCGCCGAAAGATATGGTTCCGGGTCGCGCTCGAATCCGGGCGCCTCGAGCCGGCCGGCGAGATACTCCGTCGTGACAAAGCGTCGCCAGACAGGACGACAAAACTGGTGAACGACGACATTGTGTTGCAGCGCTTCGACACGTCGGCGAAATTCGACGAGACCGGCTCGGATGCTGGAATAGTTCACGCTCGAGAGGTCGCCGGTCAATTGCTCATAAGGCACGCCCAAACCGGCGGCGATCTCGCGCGCCGTCACCCTCAGAAAATCGATCGCCTCTTGGCCTATCGCTGCGGGATCGGAGACCGCAGCGCCGGTGTGCCATCGATGAGCGGCTCGATACGCGTGCGGGAATTCCGTCTCACCATGTCGAGCGAGGGCCAGACGCAGAGGATGATTCCCGGCGCATGCGCGATCCAGTAGCCGATCGCGTTGAGGCCTGCCTCAGTGCCGCCCGTCTGCGCGCCCTTCATGAACACGACGCGCTCGATCGTCGAGGCAGTCGAGAGTGCGTCCATGATCTCGCGAAGATACGGCACGCGCGCCGTGCGCCAAGGGCCGGGCTCGGCGTTCATGGTCGGAAGCATGCGATTGGCGTCGGCCCACTCGGACACCGTGAGTTGGGGCTCGGGCATGAGGCCGCGGCGCCACGCTTCGTCGACCAGGCGGATGGTTTCTACGTCGAGCGTCATTTCGGGAGCTCCACCGGCTTTTCCGCCATCGCGACGAGGTGCGCGCGGACCTCTCGATCGAGGATGGCCGTGATTGTCGCGAGGTCGCCGCCGACGGCCTCGGCGATGACCGGCGAGACGCGATTGACCCAGCCGATAAGGGCGTCGCGCTCGGCCTTGGCGCGCCCTTCAACGACGCGCAGCGTGGTGCGGCGATCGATGAGCCGGCCGGCGAGGCGCTCGGCCTTCAGGCGCGATATCTCCGCTTCGGCAAGGTCACGCTTCGCTCTGGGCGTCATCGGTTGCGGCGGAGCGTCGTCAAGCCGAAGAACGCCTTCGCCATCATCGATCGACGCTCGCCGGCGGTTGGGGTCGACGTTCGCGCGCACCCATTCCATTCCGCGATCGACGTTGATCCGACTATTCGGCTCGCCTTGACGAGAGCGTCCATATTGACCACGAACAGGCGATCGTGGACAAGGACGCCGATTATCTGCTCGCCGTCAAAGCCAATCAGCCGACGCTGCGCGCCGAGATCGAGAGCGCCTTCGCCGCTGCGACGCGCATCGACACA
>NZ_WOVC01000035.1:0-29776 GCF_011378635.1 Methylosinus sp. RM1 | reverse complement strand
GACCGAGAAGCGCGGCGATCTCGACGTGCTGGCCAATGGCCTTCTGGAGTTCGAGACGCTGACCGGCGACGAGATGATCGGCCTGCTGCAGGGCAAGCGCCCGGTGCGCGAGGATGTGCCGCCCGCGGCCCCGCCGGCGCGCCCCTCGCCCGTGCCCTCGACCGGCCGCACGCGGCCCTCGCCCGAGCCAGACGCCGGCGGGCTGGAGCCGCATCCGGTCTGATCGGACGGACCCGATTTCAAACAAAAGCCCGGCGCGAACCGCCGGGCTTTTTTTGCGCTCAGCCGCGCGGGCCGAGAAGAATGAGCACGGCGCCGATGAGGCAGATCGTCGCGCCTATCGCATCCCAGCGATCCGGCCGCACGCCTTCCACGGCCCAGAGCCAGACGAGCGAGGCGGCGATATAGACGCCGCCATAGGCTGCAAAGGCGCGGCCGGCGGCCTCCGTCTCCACGCGGGTGAGCAAAGCGGCGAAAGCGAAAAGCGAGAGCGCGCCGGGCGCGAGCCAGAACGCCGATTTGCCGAGCCGCCGCGCGACAGCCCAGAAGGCGAAGCAGCCGCCGATTTCCGCGAAGGCGGCGCCGATATAGGCGAGCAGCGTCGCCGCGCCGACCCCGCTCACGCGAGCAGCGCCTCGACGGCCTCCGGCGGGCGGCACAGAGCGGCCTTGTCGCCGATGACGACGATCGGCCGCTCGATCAAGACGGGATGCTTCTCGATCGCGTCGAAGATCGCCTCGTCCGTCACCGAAGCATCGCCGAGGCCGAGCTCCGCGTAAGGCGTACCGCGCTCGCGGAGAATGTCGCGCACGCTTTTCCCCATTTGCTTCAGCACCGCCTTCAGCGTCTTTCGGTCCGGCGGCGTCTTCAGATATTGCACGATCTCGGGCTCGAGCCCGGCCTCCTTCAGCCGCGCGAGCACCTTGCGAGAGGTGCCGCAGGCGGGATTGTGATAGATGACGACCTTCATCGAGCCCCCCGGATCATGTTAGCGTGGCGCGAGCATAGCCCCGCCGCCGGAAGGGCGAAACCGGGCCATACGCACAGACCACAGGGCGAGAAAGGCGATGGAAGCGGCCAATGTGAGAAGCGATATTTCTTCATATCCTTTTCCGATGATGCGCGTAGGGACGGATTTCGTCCGAAAACGCCCATAATCTCGAGGTCGATTGGCGCCGCGGCGGCGGCGCTCGCGCCTTTCCGGCGTCGCCGCCCCCGCCGTTTCTCGGAGAACGACAAGCAATGACGCGCAGCTATTTCGGCACGGACGGCATCCGCGGACGCGCCAATCAGAAGATCACGCCCGAGCTCGCGCTCAAGGTCGGCCAGGCCGCCGGCCTCGTGTTCAACCGCGAGAGCGAGAGACGCCATCGCGTCGTCATCGGCAAGGACACGCGGCTCTCCGGCTATATGATCGAATATGCGCTGGTCGCCGGCTTCACCTCGGTCGGCATGGACGTTCTGCTGCTCGGCCCCATGCCGACGCCGGCTGTGGCCATGCTGACGCGCTCCATGCGCGCCGATCTCGGCGTGATGATCTCCGCCTCGCACAATCTCTTCGAGGACAATGGCATCAAGCTGTTCGGCCCGGACGCCTTCAAGCTCACCGACGAGACGGAAGCCGAGATCGAGAAGCTCATCGACCGCGATCTGACCAGCCGCCTCGCCGGCCCGCAGCAATTCGGCCGCGCCAAGCGCGTCGAGGATGTGCGCGCCCGCTATATCGAATACGCCAAGCGCACGCTGCCGCGGAACATGAGCTTCGAGGGATTGCGCGTCGTGCTCGATTGCGCCAATGGCGCCGCCTATAAGGTCGCGCCGGAAGCTCTCTGGGAGCTCGGCGCCGAGGTCATCACGATCGGCGACCAGCCGGACGGCTTCAACATCAATCGCGACGTCGGCTCGACCGCCCCGCAGGCGCTGCGCGACAAGGTGCGCGAGATGCGCGCCGATGTGGGCATAGCGCTCGACGGCGACGCCGACCGCGTCATAATGGTGGACGAGCTCGGCCATGTCATCGACGGCGATCAGCTGATGGCCGTCGTCGCGCGCAGCTGGCGCGACGACGGCCTGCTCGCCAAGCCCGGCGTCGTCGCGACCATCATGTCCAATCTCGGCTTCGAGCGCCATTTGCAAGGGCTCGGATTGACGCTCGAGCGCACCGCCGTCGGCGACCGCTATGTCATCGAGCGGATGCGCGAGCTCGGCTACAATCTCGGCGGCGAGCAATCGGGCCATGTGATCCTCTCCGATTACAGCACGACCGGCGACGGGCTCGTGACCGCCATGCAGGCGCTCGCCGCGGTGAAGAAACTCGACCGCCGCGTGAGCGAGGTATGCCGCTGCTTCGAGCCGCTGCCGCAAGTGCTCAAGAATGTGCGCGCGCGCGGCGCGAAGGCGCTGGAACAGGAGCGCGTCATCGCCGCCATCGAGGCGGGACGGCGGCGCCTGGAAGGCTCCGGGCGCCTCGTCATCCGCCCCTCCGGCACGGAGCCTGTCATTCGCGTGATGGGCGAAGGCGACGACCCCGAGATCGTCGTCAGCGTCGTGGACGATATTTGCGACGCGCTGACCCGGGCCGAAGCAGCGTGAAGAGCGAATAGCGAATAGGGTTTTGGGAGTAGCGAGCAGCCGATTTGCTACTCGCTACTGCCGTCCGACTACGTACATCGCCAGTAAGGTTAACTCCACTTTAAGCGTTCTCCCTCAATCTTCCTTCACATTGGCGCCAGCCAAGGGTCCGCGCCGCGGTCCTCTATCGTGAAGGGAAGACATTTATGGGCAAGACGAGAGCCCTCTTCATAGCGGCCGCATTCGCTTCCGCCATGACCATGAGTTTCAGCGCATTCGCCGCCGATCTTCTTCTGCCGCCGCCTCCGCCGCTCGAGCCGCCGCCGCCCGCCGATTTCGGCGGCTGGTATCTGCGCGGCGACGTCGGCGTCGGCGTCAACCAGATTTCCGAGCTTCGCTCGACTTTCAGCCCGACCGTCCTGGTGCCGGCGCCGCAGTTCGATCAATATTCGATCGGCGACAGCGCTTTCGCTGGGGGCGGCGTCGGCTATCAGATCAACAATTGGTTCCGCGTCGATGTGACCGGAGAATATCGCACCGCCGCCAATTATCGCGCCACGCAGAGCTACGCCAATATCTTCGGCCTCGCCTGCGGCGCGCGCTGCTACGACATCTACAGCGCGCAGCACAGCGCGGCCGTCTTCCTGGCCAATGGCTATGTCGATCTCGGCACCTGGTACGGGATCACGCCCTTCGTCGGCGGCGGCGTCGGCGTCGCGGTCAATTGGCTGAACAATCTCTATGATCTCTCGGCGCAGCCGGCGGGCGGCTTCGGCATCGCCCAGGACGCCACCAAGACCAATTTCGCCTGGGCCGTGATGGCCGGTCTCGCCTATAACATCACGCCCAATTTCAAGGTCGAGCTCGGCTATCGCTATCTCGACATGGGCAAGTTCCAGACCAATGTGATCGGCTGCCTCGCCGCCGGCTGCGCGGGCGAGCGCCAGACCTTCCAGCTCGCTTCGCACGACATTCGCCTCGGCTTCCGCTATGCGCTGATGGCGCCCGCGCCGATGCTGATGGCGCCCGGCCCGCTGATCCGCAAATATTGATCTGAAGCGTCTTCTCCGAAGCCTCTGGCGCGCGGCTCGAAAGAGCTGCGCGCCTTTTCTTTTGGCGACTGCTTGATCTATACCCCAGAGGGGCATAGATCAGATTTCGGGCGGCGAGACGGTCTTGCGAATTTTCAAGACGAGATGGTTCGCGCGTTTCGCGCGCAAAGAGAAGATCACCGACACGCGGCTCGCCGAGGCGATCACCCGCGCGGACAAGGGCGGGATCGACGCAACACTCGGCGGCGGCCTCGTCAAGCAACGCGTCGCGCGGGACGGAGGAGGGAAATCTGGCGGCTTCCGAACCCTCGTCGCCTTTCGCGCTTCGACGAGAAGCGTGTTCCTCTATGGTTTCGCCAAGAGCGCCAGAGAAAATATCGAGCCGGCGGAACTCGAAAATGCTGAAAAAGCTCGCGCAGCGTTTTCTCGCCATGACCGACGCCGAGCTCGATCTGGCGCGTGCGGAAGGCGAAGTGGTCGAGGTGGGACATGACGATCCAGGCCAAGAAAAAATATCGTAGCGACATAGCCGAAGCGGTTCACGAAACCGCGACCGGACTGCGCAGAATCGGCTTGCTCGACGCCAAGACGATGCGTGAATTCGACGCCTCCTGCCTCACGCCCGTCGAGCCGTTGACCGGTAGGCAAATAGCCGCTCTGCGCCAGCGCGCGGGCGTGAGCCAGAGTGTCTTCGCCCGCATTCTGAACGTGCAGCCGAAGCTCGTCAGCGAATGGGAGCGCGGGGAGAAGAAGCCGAGCGGGCCTTCGCTCAAGCTGCTCTCGATCGTGAAGGCGCGAGGGCTCGACGCGCTCCTTTGAGGAGGCGCCGCCGCAATCCTCTGGATGAGCGCCAGAGGCCCCCTCGCGAGACGGCGCGAAATCGGCCATATCTCCCCTATGGCCAAGCGTCCCGCCAAATCCCCCGCCCCCGAGGGCGACGATCCCGCCCCGCCGATCGCCGCCGGGCCGAATGTGCCGGAGCTGTCGGTCTCCGAGCTCGCCAATGCGCTCAAACGCACGGTGGAGGATCGCTTCGGCCATGTGCGCGTGCGCGGCGAGATCACCAATTATCGGGGGCCGCATTCTTCCGGCCATGTCTATTTCAGCCTCAAGGACCAGAACGCCCGTCTCGACGCCGTGATCTGGAAAATGACCTTCCTGCGCCTGCGCGTGAAGCCGCAGGAGGGGCTGGAAGTCGTCGCCACCGGCAAGATCAGCACGTTTCCCGGAAAGTCCTCCTATCAGATCGTCATCGAGACGCTGGAGCCGGCCGGCGCCGGCGCGCTGATGGCGCTGCTCGACGAGCGGCGCAAGCGCCTCGCCGCCGAGGGGCTGTTCGACGCCGAGCGCAAAAAGCCCCTGCCCTTCCTGCCCCTCGTCGTGGGCGTCGTCACCTCGCCGACCGGCGCGGTGATTCGCGACATATTGCATCGGCTGCTGGATCGTTTTCCGCGCCGCGTGCTGGTGTGGCCGGTTCGCGTGCAGGGGGAGACCTGCGCGGCGGAAGTGGCCGCCGCCATCGACGGCTTCAACGCTCTGCCCGCAGGCGGGCCTATTCCGCGGCCGGATGTGCTGATCGTCGCGCGCGGCGGCGGCTCGCTCGAGGATTTGTTCGGCTTCAATGAGGAGATCGTGGTGCGCGCGGCGGCGGCGAGCGCCATTCCGCTGGTCTCCGCCATCGGCCATGAGACCGACACCACGCTCATTGATTTCGTCGCCGATCTGCGCGCCCCCACTCCCACAGGCGCCGCCGAAAAATGCGTGCCAGTGCGCGCCGAGCTGGTGGAACATACGGCGACGCTCGCCCGCCGCCTCGCCGGGGCGGAGCGGCGGCTTCTGGACGCCCATCGGCGGCAGCTCGCCTCGTTGCAGCGCGTGCTGCCGGCGGGGACGCAATTGCTGCTCGCGCCGGCCCAGCGCGCCGATCGCGCCAGCGAGCGGCTGCGCGGCAATTTGCGACGCGCGCTGGATGGCAGGCGGCTCGCGCTCTCGCGCGTCTCCCATGTGCTGGCCCGCCATTCGCCGCAGGCGGAGCTGGCGCGCGCTTCCGAGCGGCTGAAGGGCCTGCATGCCCGCCTGCGGCAGGGCCTCGCCGCCCGGCTCGCCCTCTCCCGCCGGGAGGCCGAGGGCGCACAAAGGCGCCTCGACCATGCCGAGCAGCGGCTGCGCTCGGCCTTCGTCCGCATATTGGACGAGCGGCAGGCGCGGCTCGTGCGGCTCGATCAGCTACGCAAGACGCTCGGCTATGAGCAGGTGCTCGCGCGCGGCTTCGCCCTTGTGCGCGACGAGACGGGCGCCTTGCTGCGGCAGGCGGCCGATGTCGCGCCGGGCCAGAGGCTGGATGTGCAATTTTCTGACGGCCATGTCGCCGCGCAGGCGGATGGGGACGCGCCGTCGCCCGCTCCGGCCCCTACCGCACGGCCGAAGCGCGGAAAAGACAAGGGCGGCGGCGACCAGGGCTCACTCTTTTGAAACCACGCGGCAAACTTCCGCTCGGCGTGCGCCATCGCCTCGGCGGCGCGGTTGCGCAGCGAAACGGCGCTCGCCATATGCTCGAACAGGAGGCCCGCTCCATGTTCAAGCGCTCGTCATCGCCACAGCACGATGGTCTGAGGCTCCAGGCAATGGACGCCGAGGACCTCTCCTGCCTCTCCGCTTTGCTTCAGGACGCGCTGGTCCGCGTCGGCGACATTGCCTTTCTGCCCGAGCAGCGTCGCTTCGCCTTTCTCGGCTGCCGCTATGATTGGGCCGCCGCCGAACAGGGCAAACGCGAGCGCTGCCATTCCGGCGTCCATTTCGACGGGGTGCGGCGGGTGCGCCAGCTCAAAATCCCCCGCACCGAGCCCGAAGCGATTTTGGATCTTCTTGCCGTCACTTTCGAGCCCGCCGTCGAGCCGCCGGGGGGCGTCGTCACGCTGGTTTTCGCCGGCGGCGCGGCGATTTCGCTCGATGTGGAATGCGTCGAGGCCCGCCTCCAGGACCTCGGACCGCGCTGGGCCGCGAAGGCCTGTCCGTCACATGAGCTTGACGAAGACGGCGAGGGAGGGTCATGACAACCGGAAATACCGGTTGGAGAAGAACATGACTTGGCGATTGGATGCGTCGGCGGCGGATTTCGAGGAGCGCTTCACCGCGCTGCTGGCGACGAAGCGCGAGGCCGCCCAGGACGTCGACGACACCGTCCGCGGCATTATCGAGGATGTGGCCGCCCGCGGCGATGCGGCGCTGATCGATTATTCCAAGCGCTTCGACCATATCGACCTCGCCGAAACCGGCATTGCGCTGACGAAAGCGGAAATCGACGCAGCCGAGGCCAAGGTGCCGAAGGAGACGCTGGCCGCCCTCGATCTCGCCCACGCCCGCATCAAAGCCTTCCACGAGCGCCAGCGGCCGCAGGACCTGCGCTATAAGGACGAGGCCGGCGTCGAGCTCGGCTGGCGCTGGAGCGCGCTCGAATCGGTCGGCCTCTATGTGCCGGGCGGCACCGCCTCCTACCCCTCCTCCGTGCTGATGAACGCCGTGCCGGCCAAGGTGGCGGGCGTCGATCGTCTGGTGATGGTGGTTCCAGCCCCGCATGGGGTGATCGACCCGCTGGTGCTGGCCGCCGCCAAGCGCGCCGGCGTCGACGAGGCCTATCGCGTCGGCGGCGCGCAGGCCGTCGCGGCGCTGGCCTATGGCACCAAGACCATTCGCCCCGTAGCCAAGATCGTCGGCCCCGGCAACGCCTGGGTGGCCGCCGCCAAGCGCCGCGTCTTCGGCCTCGTCGGCATCGACATGATCGCCGGCCCCTCGGAAATTCTCGTGCTCGCCGATAAGACCGCCAATCCCGATTGGGTGGCGATCGATCTGCTCGCCCAGGCGGAGCACGACGAATCGGCGCAGTCGATCCTCATCACCGACGATCCTTCCTTCGCCGAGGCGACCGCCGCCGCCGTGGAGCGCCAGCTGGCGACGCTCTCGCGCTTCGAGATCGCCTCCAAGAGCTGGCGCGACTATGGCGCGATCATTGTGACCAAGAGCCTCGCCGAGTCGATCCCGCTCGCCGACCGCATCGCCGCCGAGCATTTGGAGATTGTCTCGGAAGACGCCGAGGAGCTGGCCGCCAAGGTGCGCAACGCTGGCGCCATCTTCATCGGCGCCTATACGCCGGAGGCGATCGGCGATTATGTCGGCGGCTCCAATCACGTTCTGCCGACGGCGCGCTCGGCGCGCTTCTCGTCGGGCCTCAGCGTGCTGGATTTCGTGAAGCGCACGTCGATTTTGAAATGCGACGCCGCCTCGCTGAAGGAGATCGGCCCCGCCGCCGTCGCTCTCGGCGACGCCGAGCGGCTGCAGGCGCATGCGCGCTCTGTGGCCGTGCGCCTCGATCAGCGCGGGGCGTGAGGTGGCGACGAGCGCGACCAAGCGGCTGATCTCCGTCACGCTCGATGAGGCATCCATCGGGCGCGGCACTGCGGATCAGGAGCATGAGCGCGCCATCGCCATCTATGATCTCATCGAGGACAACAGCTTCGCGCTGGAAGGGCATGACGGCGGGCCTTACGCCCTCGTCATCGCCCTGCATGACGCCAAGCTCGTCTTCGACGTGCGCGACGAGGCGGGCGCCACCATCGTCACGCATATTTTATCGCTGACGCCCTTCAAGCGCCTGCTGAAAGATTATTTTCTCGTTTGCGAGACCTATTACGCCGCGATCCGCACCGCGACGCCGAGCCGGATCGAGGCGATCGACATGGGCCGGCGCGGGCTGCACAATGAAGGCGCGGCCCTGCTCGCCGAACGGCTGAAGGGCAAGATCGACTGCGATTCGGACACTGCGCGCCGCCTCTTCACGCTGGTCACGGCCCTGCATTGGAAGGGCTGAGCCCATGCCGGACGGAGGCGGACCCGTATCGCGGCCGAGCGCCGTGCTGTTCGCCTGCACGCAGAACGCCGTGCGCTCGCCCATGGCCGAGGCGCTGGGGCGTCATTATTTCGGCCGAGAGATCTATTTCGCCTCCGCCGGCCTGAAGCGCGGCGAGAGCGACCCTTTCGCCATAGCGGCGATGGACGAGCTCGGCGTCGACATCTCCCGCCACAAGCCGCACACTTTCGAGGATCTGGAAGATTCCAACTTCGATCTGATCGTGACTTTGTCGCCGGAATCACATCACAAGGCGCTGGAATTCACGCGCACCATGGCGGTCGATGTCGTCTATTGGCCGACGCTCGACGCCACCGCGACCAGCGGCTCGCGCGAGACGATCATGGAGTCCTATCGCGCCGTGCGGGATTCGCTGTCGAAGCGCATCTTGAAGCTGCTGTCGGTGGAGCATGGATCGGATTGAAGCCTCGTCTTCGTGGCGTGATGCGCCACGAAGACATGAAGGACACGAGATCACCCACGCGCCAGAATAGCGAAGAGCAGCGTGAGCTGACAGAAGAAGCCGATGAGGAACATCGGCGTGCGCACCCACGGCAGGCCGAGCGTGTAGACGACATAATGCGCCGCGCGCGAGGCGAAGAACAAGAGCGCCGCGAGCGCCGTCGCGGAGGTGCCGCCGCCGACGATCTGTATCGTCAGCGCCAGCACGGCGAAGACGACGAGATTTTCGATCATATTCGTATGCGCGTTTTTGGCGCGCTGCGCCCATGGCGCCTTGGTGGCGACATCGCGCAGCGGATCGCTGAATGTCGTGATCGGCCCCAGCTCCAATATGCGCTGCAGAATATAGGGAATCCACAAGACCGAGGCGAGGCCGGCGGTCAGCACGGTCCAATAGAGCTCGGGAGAAATAGCGTTGGTCATAGCGTGTCGCTCTCCTCATTCGTCGAAGACGAAAGCAAGCTAGCGAAGCGCCGCGCATTGGTGAAGTACGCAGAAATATCGCCGATACCGACGAACTTTGTCGATACGGCAATAAATGATACCAACCTCGAATGGAGGGCGCATCCACCCTCCCCTTCAGGGGGAGGGTCGGCCGGCGATAGCCGGACGGGGTGGGGTCCAACGGCGAAGACTCGGGGCGTCACCCCCTCCCGAGCGCATTCGCGCTCGACCTCCCCCCTCGAGGGGGAGGTGGAAACGCCTTTCGCCCATAGGGTTAGACAGGGCTCTCACATGCGCAAGCAGCGGCACGTGGAATATGACGAATGCCCGATCGAGGGCGCGATGGATATCATCGGCGGCAAATGGAAGCCGTCGATCCTGTTTCGTCTCGCCGATGGAACCAAGCGCTTTTCCGAATTGCAGCGGCTGCTGAAGACGATCACGCAGCGCACGCTCACCCAGCAATTGCGCGATCTCGAGCGCGATCGAATGATCTCGCGCCATGTCTTTGCGGAAGTGCCGCCGCGCGTGGAATACAGCCTCACCGAGCGCGGCCGCTCGCTGGAGCCGGTGCTGGCGCTCTTGTTCCGCTGGGGCGTCGACAATGTGCTGGCGGAAAAGGCTACAGCCCCGAAAGCCCACGCGCCGCGGCGATCAGCCGACGGTCCGACCAGCGCGGGCCGATCAACGAAATCGCGAGCGGCGGCGCGCCCGCGGGCCGCGAAAGCGGAACGCTGATCTGCGGCAGGCCGAAGAAGCTGGCGAAGAGAAAAGTTCGGAACATCTGATAGCGCTTGGCGTCGAGAGCTTCCTCGCTCTCGCCCAGCCGTGGCGAGACGAAAGGCGTCGTCGGAACGACGATGAGGCTGTTCTTGGCGAACATGGCCGCGACACGCGCGCGCGCATCGCGCCGAAAAGCGTCGGCCTCGGCTTTGGCGGCGGGCGTCACTCTCGACGCCATGTCGAAGCGCTCGGCGATGCCGGGACCGAATTGCGGATGTTCCGCCGCGATCCAGGCGCCATGCGCGCCCCAGGCCTCATAGGCCTGGAGATTGCGGAAATGACGCAGCGACTCGGCCCAGAATTCCTCGCCCAATGTTACGTCTCGCTCGGAAAATCCTTGCGCGACGATGGCGCGCGCCGGCGCCATGGCCGCGGCGGTCTCGGCGTCGCATTGCGCGAAAGTCTCGCCGAGGAAGACAGCCTCGTCGAATGCGCCTTGCGTGAGATCGCGCGGCAGCAGCGCGTCGCCGACCCGCGCCATGAGATCGATATCGCGCGCGAACCAGCCGATGACGTCGAGCGAGGCGGCGAGCGGAACGACGCCATTCACCGAAATTGCGCCATGCGAGGAGCGAAATCCGTAAATTCCGCAAAAGGCCGCCGGCGCGCGGCAGGAGCCGGCCGTATCCGTGCCCAGCGCGAAATCGGCGAGCCCAGCGGCGACGGCGGAAGCCGAGCCGGAGGAGGAGCCGCCTGGGTGGCGATCCGGCGCGGCGGGATTTTTCGGCGTTCCGTAATGGGCGTTGGCGCCGAGCAGGCTATAGGCCATCTCGTCCATATGCGCCTTGCCGACGAGCCGCGCGCCGCAGGCGAGCAGCCGATCGACGACGGGCGCGTTCATCGCCGCCGGCGCATGAGTCGCCGCCCATGTCGGCTGGCCATTGGCGGAGACGAGGCCCTCGACGTCGATGTTCTCCTTGACGACGAAGCGCGCGCCCGAAAGCGGCCCCTGCGCCGACGCCGAAACATCGAGCGAATGCGTCAGAGCGGACGAAGAGCCCGACATTCTGTTTCCTCCCATCGAGCGCCGTGCGATCATTCATTGCGGGTTCATCGGCGATGCGGATTTTCGACGGTGATCCGACTTTTGCAAGATGCGGATTTGAATTTTCACGAAACGACAGGTGCGGAAATGACAATCAAGAAATATGTCGCCGAGGCGATCGGCGCAGGCGCTCTGGTGCTGCTGGGATGCGGCTCGGTGACGCTCGGCGAGCTCGGCGGCGTGCTGAGCTCGACGCAAGGGATCGGCCCGCTCGCCGTGCTGCCCATCGCCTTCGCCTTCGGCCTCACCGTGACGGCCTTCGCTTATGGCATAGGGCCGGTCTCGGGCTGCCACATCAATCCGGCGGTCTCGATCGGCGTCTGGTCCGCGGGGCGGCTCTCGACGCTCAATCTCATCGGCTACATCATCGCGCAATGTCTCGGCGCCATCGCCGGCGCGGCGATCCTCTACGCGATATTGAAAGGCCGCGAAGGCGGATATGACGTCGCCGTCGCCGGCCTCGGCCAGAATGGCTGGAGCAATATTTCGACGACCTCGGCCTTTCTGGTGGAATTCGTCGGCACATTCCTGTTTCTGGTCGTCATCCTCGGCGCGACCTCGACCAATGGCGGCACCGCCTCGGCGGGCGTGGCCATCGGCCTCGCGCTCGTCGTCATCCATATCGCGCTCATTCGCGTGACCGGCACCTCCGTCAATCCGGCGCGCTCGCTCGGCCCGGCAGTGTTCGTCGGCGGCAAGGCGCTGGAACAGCTCTGGCTGTTCTTCGCGGCGCCGCTGCTCGGCGGGCTGACGGCCGGCCTGCTGTTCCGCTGGCGCAGCCTGGAGCCCTGACGGAATCGCTCCGGCCTCCACACGATTGAGCCGGAGCTTTCGCGCATGGCAGGATCGCTTCTCTTTGCGAGGAGATCGATCGATGGCGCATCACCCGATCCGCGGCTTGGTCCTGGCCTCTTTTCTCTCATCCATGATCGAGGCGCCAGCCTTCGGCCAGAGCCTCGATCTCTCCAAATCGACCATCGTCGATCTCACCCATTCCTTCGACGCCAAAACCATTTATTGGCCGACCTCGCCCTCGGGCTTCGAGCTCAAATCGCTGCACAACGGCCTCACCGAGCGCGGCTATTTCTACGCCGCGAACAGCTTCTGCTCGCCCGAACATGGCGGCACGCATCTCGACGCGCCATTGCATTTCGCTCGAGGCCATTGGACGAACGCCGAAATTCCCGTCGATCGCTTCGTCGGGCCCGCCTTCGTCATCGATGTGAGCGCCAAGGCCGCCGCCGATCCCGATTACACGCTGACGCCGGAAGACATAGCCGAATGGGAGGCGGCGCATGGGCGCATTCCGCCAAGCGCGATCGTGCTGCTGCGCACCGGCTGGAGCGCGCGCTGGAGCGACCGCAAATCCTATCTCGGCGATGATACGCCCGGCGACGCGACGCATCTGCATTTCCCCGGCTATGGCGCGCAGGCGGCGGCGCTGCTCGTCGTCGATCGCCGCGCCAAGCTCATCGGCATAGACACGGCGAGCGTCGACAATGGCCCGTCGCAGGATTTTCTGGTGCATCGAATCGTCGCCGGCGCCGACGCCGCCGGGCTCGAGAATCTCGATAATCTCGACAAATTGCCGGCGACCGGCGCCATCGTCTTCGCTCTGCCAATGAAGATTTCCGGCGGCACAGGCGGCCCGGCGCGGATCGTGGCGATGGTGGCACGGTAGAAGTGAATAAATTGCCGATCGATTATCGAAACTTCAGATCGCTCGGCGGCGTTCGATCGACAGATTTCCAGACCCCCTCGATATGCTCTTTCACGCGAGTTCCATTTGGAAATCTTTCCAGAAACAAACGGGAAATCTGCTCCAATCTGCCATAGTCGCCTGCCGACGCCACGATCATGACCAGATAAAAAAAGCATTCTTGACCGGCTTTGCCAGACGCTACGACCTCATCCAAAATCAGCCTCGCGTGATCGACTCGGCCGAGAAAATACAACGAACAGCCGAAAATCTCTAGATATTCGTAATAAAATATCGAATCTTTGCTCAACCCGCTCCGTTCTACTATATTAGAATATCTCTGACAGACATACTCGTTCTTGAACATATTCAAAGTTTGCTTTTCAGACTCGACTCCATCGAAGCCTCTACTTTTTTCCGGAGGGTGAGCCCTGTCGAGCCGATCTGAGCAATTGTAGAACTCTCGAACCTTTGTCCGCCACCCTTGAGTGTCGCCTTGTCTCGGCTGTCAAAGCCCAGATACAATCCGATCTCAGAAAACAACTCATGCATTCCGACCTCGAAAGCAGCGTCTCCCAAAAACATAAAACTCTCCTCGAACCTCTCGATATACCTTTCAACGAAAATCTCGTAATTTTCTCCAAATGCGATTCGGTCATATTCAGAGATATGACAAGCGTTTTCTACATAACTATGGTCATGCCTCAAGAACAGATCTCCAAGATCATACCCACCCATCATTGTCGAATATATCAAATATTCAGGATAAATGTTATAGTAATCGATTTTATATATATTCGCCATTGGCATATTTTTTAATTTTGCCGCAGCGCTCGGAGTGAGCATCAATATTCTATCTTCAAAGAAGTACGGAACAAACCCAGCCGCTCCCAAGATCAGGCACTTGGATTCGTCGAGCCGCCACGCCGCATCCAATATCTCGACGAATTGTCGAAAATGCCCCGTCACTTGTGACTTGAAATCGGCCCGGATCCTCAAGACATGACTGTCGGCGTCGAAAATATCTAGCCCCAGCGCCAACTGTTGATGCTGAGCTAAAAAGCTCTTGAAGCGACCATGTAGTGTATCGATGAGAGGAAGAAGCCAGCCACAATCACAAAATTCAATATGACAACCTGTTTCGTTGTCGGACATTGTAGCTTGCGCCAATCTGAGTTGATCAGACCAGGACGAAAACACGATTTTATGAAATCGGTGCGCGACACAATCGATCTCTCTTACCAAAATTCGGAACTCAGCCTCGTTTCGAATTTGACCGGTAATCAATAACGACAGCTTCATCTCGATACCTGATGCACAAACCGCGCGCCGGCAGGGTCCAGCACGCAACGAGGACAACGCGGCCGCAGCGCAGCTCTCGATCCGATCGGAAACTTCCCCCAACCAAACACTTTTGGCAAGGCCGAGTCACGGCGAAAAATGCGTCATAGCGGCACGTCGACGTTCGGAGACGCGACTCCACGTCCCCCCGCCCACGCTCCCACAAGTCTCACAATTGCACACATTCCTGGCGACAGCGCGAAATATATTGCGCCAACCATACTCAGGAAGCGAGCGCCACTAATTCCCCGCTGCGCCGCGCGCGGCGATCGGCCAGCTCGGCGTCGAATTCTGATCGGCGAGCCAAAGCTCGATCGCCTCGAATGTCGCGCGCGCGCCTTCGACCATCTCCGGCAGCAGGCCGCGCGCGGCGCCGTCCTCCAGCGCCGCGCAGAATGCCGGCGCCGAGCAGCGGATCGAGCGCCGCGGCGAGTCGTGCGGCGCCCAGCGTCGAGCCCTCGCGCACATAGAGCGCGCCGAGCCATTCGCCATGGCCGCGCGGCGCGAGCCGCCTCGCCATGGGCAGGGCGGCGATCGTCTCGTCATCGGCGCCGAGATCGACGAGATCGCGCGCCAGCAGATGCGCCCGCGCGCCGATGCGCGCATCGACGCCGAAACACAGCGCCGCCTCGAACAGCGCTCGCTCGAAGGGCAGATGAAATCCGTAGAGCCGCGCCAGCAGCCGCAAATATTGCGTCGGCGCGATCGTCCCCGCCGCGAGCGCCGCCAGCGCCGGATGATGGTGAAGCCGCAGATGCGCGGCGCCGCGCGCGCCGGCGAGGCCCGCTCGCCCTCAATGCTCATGTCCGCGCCGCCTTTTGGGGCGAAGCGCTCTGGGCCATGACGCGCGACAGCGCGCCGACGAGCTCCTCCGCCGCATAAGGCTTGGTCACGACGGGACGGCCCGCAAATCGCGAAGGCGTCACGGCGCGATTCGCAAATCCCGTGGTGAAGACGAAGGGGACATGCGCCTCCGCGAGCGCGTCGGCGACCGGCCATACGGGCTCGCCGTCGAGGTCTATGTCGAGCAGAGCGACGTCGCAATCATGCCGCAGCGCCGCGCGCAGCCCATCCCAGACAGTCGCGCAGCTCTGCGCGATCTCCATTCCCCATTCCTCGAGCAGCTCGCGGACCGACAGCGCGACGAGCGCCGCATCCTCGACCAGCAGCACGCGGCGACGCGCGAGCGCCGCCGGCTCGACCGCGGCGGCGGAACGCGGGCGCCTCTCGCTCTCCTGCGGGCCTTTGGCGAAAGCGATCTGCGACACGGGAATGCGGATGCGGCATTCTACTCCCGTCGCCGGAAAGCGCAGTTCCGCCTCGCCGCCGAGATCGATCGCCATCGTGCGCTCGATCAGCATACGCCCGAAACCCGATCGCTTCGGCGGCGCCGTCGGCGGGCCGCCGGCCTCCTTCCAGGTCAGCGTCAGCCGCTCCTCGCCCTTTTCGCGGCGGCGGCGCCATTCGACGCGCACGCGGCCGCCCGGCGTCGACAGCGCGCCATATTTGGCCGCGTTCGTCGTGAGCTCGTGAATCGCCATGCTGACGGCGAGCGCCGCCTTCGGCTTCAAGGCCACGGGCTCGCCGTCGATGCGGCAGGCGCTCTCCCTCCCCTGGCGAAAAGGCGCGAGCTCGTCCTCGACGATGGCGCGCAGCGACAGTCCCTCCCATCGGCTCTGCGTCAACAGCGTCTGCACGCGCGCCATCGTCGAGAGCCGGCTCTGCAGCGTCGCGTTGAATTCCTCGAGCGAAGCGGCGGAGCGCGCGGTGAAGCGCACCAGCGATTGGATCACCGACAATATGTTCTTGGCGCGATGCTCGAGCTCGGCCATCAGAAAATGCTGATGCGCCTGCGCCGCCTGCCGCTCGCGCACGGCGAGGTCGAGCGCATGGACGAAGACTTCGAGGATCGCCGAGCGCAGCGATCGCGCGATTTCGATCTCCGTGTCGCTCCAGGCCGACGATTGCAGGCGCGCGGTCTCGTCCCAGGCTTCGAAAGAGGCGCGCGGCGTCAGCGTCTCGCCATCCATCGCGACCGCCTCGGCCGGATTTCCGGCCCAGCGGACCAGCTGCCGCAGCTCGCCGCGAAAAAACAGCACATAATCCTTCGGCGTGCGCGAGATGGCGATGGCGAGCACGCCGGAGGCGACGTCGCAAAAGGCCTCGGCCGGCGCATAGGACAAAGGCAGACGATCGCTGACGAAGAGGCCCTGTTTCGACTGCGCGTGAATCCAGCTCAGCAGCGCGCCGATCTCCTGCGTCGACGGCGTGCGTCCGAGCGTCGCGCATTCCCCCTCGACGACGACCGCGCAGCCGTCGGCCTCGATCAGATCGAGCAGATCGGGCTTACCCTCGAGCAGAGCGCCGGCGAGATCGGCGCGACCCGACAGCGCGCCGACCAGCCGGCTCTGGACCTCGCCGGCGCGCGTACGCCGCTTCGCCGTCTCGGCCTCGATGCGGCTCTGGAACTCGAGCGAAATCATCTGCGCGAATAATTCGCAGGCCGCGCGCCGGCGCAGATCGATGAAATGCGGCGTGCGATGGTGACAGGCCACGAGGCCGAACAGCTCGCCGCCGACGACGATCGACAAGGACATGGAAGCGCGAACGCCCATATTGGCGAGATAGCGCAAATGCACCGGCGAAACGCTGCGGAGCACGCTATGGCTGAGATCGAGCGGCCGCCCGGTCGCGGGCGAGAGCGCCGGCTCGATCGGCGCCGGCGTGTAGCGGACGTCGGGAATGAGGCGCAGCCAATTGGTGAGATAGAGCCTGCGCGCCTGCTGCGGAATGTCCGAGGCCGGAAAGCGCAGGCCGAGATAGGATGGGCAGCCCTCGGCCGCCGCCTCGGCGATCACGCTCCCCGAGCGGTCCGGAAAAAAGCGATAGACCATGACATGGTCGAAGCCGGTGGCGAGCGCCGTTTCCCGCGCCACCGCCTCGGCGTAGGTCTCCAACGTCTCGGCCGCCGCCGTCGCGGCGAGCATTTTCTGCACGAGTCCGAGCGGATCGCTCTCGACGCCGTCGCGCCGCGGCTCCAGCTCGACGAGAATGACGCCATCGCCGAGATGGACGACGCCCTCGAGCGCGAGCGCGCCATCGCCGGCCTCGGTCTCGAAGGCGAGACAGGAACGCGGCCCGGCGGCGTCGGCGGCGAGCCGCGTCAATCGCGTCGCCGCCACGGCGCCGAGCCGCGCCTCGACGTTCTGGCCGATCAGCGCGCTATGCGGCGCGCCGAGCAGCGCCTGCGTGTCCCCGGCGACCTGGGCGATACGCATATCGTTCGGATCGAGAGCCAGCAGCACGCCATGCGGCTGGATCGCGCCCGGCGCATGGATCGGCTCCCGATCGCAGATCGATAGGTCGACGCGCTCCGAGGCGTCTACTGGCGTCATCGCGTCGCCGCTCCAGCGTCATGTCTGCGATAGGCAGCCATATAAGGCCGGAAGCCTCGGCTCGTAGGGGCGCCGGCGAAGCTCTCACGGTGAATCAAAATTAGCCATTGAGACCCGAGCAGGACTGGATTTCCGCGCGGGCGGTCCGCGAGGCCGGACTGCGGGCGGCGGCGCCTGCGCGAAGGGCGGAACGCGTGACGGCGGAACAAATGGAGGTCGATCTTGACGGCGACCGGCTCGACCCCGGCCAAAGCGAGCGGCCTCAGCCGTTCGGCCAGAGAAATTTCGAGAAGCCCGGAATCGTATCGGTGATCGTCTGCAGCTCGGCGCGGCCGACTGCCTGCTCGGCGAGCACGAAGACCGCTTTGGCGAGCTTTTGCAGCTGCGCGGCGGAAAGCCCCATGCTGGTCAGCCGCGAGGTCAGCTCGATCACGTCTTTTTGATTTTTCCCGACCAGAGTCCCAAGGCCGCCGAGCGCCAATCCGAGCAGGCCGCGACGCGGGGCGGCGAGCGCCTCCACCACGGCCTCGCGGCCGCCGGACACGCGCGCGATCAGCTCGCCGCCGATGGCGGCGTCACGCTTCTCCAGAAACGCGAAAATATGGCCGATCGCCAGACGGGCGGTCGGCGCGGATATCCCGACGTGATTGCCGATCGATGCGGCGATCTCCTCCATATGCCCCCCGTCGGTCGATCGCGCCGAGAGCGGCGCGTCCCTGCTTTTAGCGCGGACGCGCCTTTGCGCCATCCCATGCGACGAACGCGGGAGCCCGGCCCCAGGTTCGGGGCCAGCGCGTCAGGGCTCGTGCTCGAGGAGGTCGGGAATGCGCTTGGCGAGGCTGCGCATCACGCTGTCCGCGCCTTTGAGCATGATGTCATAGAGCGCGTCGGAGGTCGGATCGGTAGAGATCCCCTCCTGGACGAAGTGGAAATGCGTGCCGCCATTCGGCAGGGCGGAGATCGTCCAGGTGACGGTCACATCCATATAGTGACCGAAGCCCTTGAGCTCCTCATGGCCGCCCTTCCAGCGGAAGCTGAGCTTCTCGCCGGGGACGACCTCGAGCACCTTGCATTGGAACTCTCCGTCCCAACGCTCGATCGGGCGGCTCCAAATGGTGAAGGAATGTCCGACCTCGGGCCGGATGTCATTGGGGAAAAACCAGACGGCGAGCCATTCCGAATCCGTCATGGCGCGCCAGACTGCGTCGACCGGATGCTCGAAATCTTTCTCGGTCGTGATGCTTCGCGTCTCGGGCACGGCTGTCGCTCCTGTTTCAGAATTAGAAGCAACAACCCTGCCAAAGCGCCCGGCGACAGCTCACGCCGGAGCGCGCGCCGCCTTCGCCTGGCCGAGATCGACCTGAATCTCGTCGCCCTCGATCTTCAGCTCGTAAGGATGCAGGGCGTTGCGCACGAGATGCGTCACGCATTTGCCATTGACGCCGTCGAAGCCCCAATTGTGATAATTGCAGAGCACGGTCTTGCCGTCGAAACTGGCTTCATTGAGCGGCATGTCGGCATGTGGACAGCGGCCGCGAAAGGCTTTCAGCTCGCCGCCGGCCGGCCAGACCAGCAGGACGCTCTTGCGGCCGGCCTGAAACAGGCCCATGGCCCCTTCGCTCACGGCGCTGGTGTTGCAGATAAAGGTGAACGCCATCGGGATCGCCCTCGTTTCAAGAAGCTTCCCGCCACGACACGCAAGTTGCGGACCAGAGCCGATCCGGCCGGCGCCGCCCGCTCTCGCGAGCGCGCGCCTTCCAGCCCCGGAGCTTATCGGTCACAGTCGATGCGCCGCCTCGGCGTGCGCGATCAGCGCCAAGAGGTTTTCGAGAATGAGGACGGAGGTCAGCGGGCCGACGCCGCCGGGAACCGCCGTGAGGCGAATGTCGAAACCCTCGAGCGCAGCACCGTCCACATCGCCGGCGAGCTTGCCGTCGATGAAGCCGACGCCGGCGTCGACGACGAGCTGGCCTTCGGAGAAATAGTCGCGCCCGAAGAAATGCGGACGGCCGGTCGCGACGAAGACGATGTCCGCCGCGCGCGAGAATTTCGGAATGTCCTGCGTCGCCGAATGGCAGACCGTGACGGTGGCGCCGGCGTTGACCAGCATATTGGCGAGCGGCTTGCCGACCGTGCGGCCGCGGCCGATGACGACGACAGTTTTGCCCGCAAGCGGCTCCTGCGTCTCCGCCAGCGCGATGCAGGCGCGCGGCGTCGCCGGCGCGATGAAGCGCTGATGCGGTCCGTTCTGCAGCAGCGCGCCGAGATTGCCGACCGAGAGGCCGTCGACGTCCTTATGCGCCGGGACGAGATTGGTCACGTCGATCTCGTCGACCTCGGGCTTGGACGACATGACGACAATGACGCCGTGAATATCGGGCCGCGCGCAGAGCGCGCGCATATGCGTCGCGATTTCTCCGTAAGAGCCGGCATGGGAGAGATCGACGCCCTCGAAATCGGCGCCGACTTCCTCGGCGTGCTTGCGCTTGACGGCGACATAGCTCAGAGCCGCCGGATCGGCCGAGCAGACGACGGCCGCGAGCTTGGGGACGACGCCGCGCGCCCTCAGCGCGCCGATCGCTTCGACGAGCGCCGCCTTGCGCGCGGCGACGATTTCTCTGCTGTAGATCTTCTGCATCGGTGAACGCCTTTCGTCGCGCCCTCGGCTCCCGTCGGACAAATCCCGACAAGCGCAGTCTAGCGGCCGCCTCTCGCGCCGTCGTCGCCATCGCGCGGCGAGCGCCGCATCATAATGCCGCAAGCGCCCGAACGCGCCGAATGCGACGCGCCCGATGCGATCGTTTCCCCGATCTCCTCCGATCGAAGGATTTGGAGGCACGGCGCTTGCGATACCGTACGAACGATCGTCGACGCGTCCCATTTTGGAAGCGGCGGGATCACGCGTTCTTGTAAAAAAAATGCGTAATTCCAATGCATTGAGAGTCTCGTGTTGTGGAGCTCTCGACCGCGCCAAAACGATACAGATGACATCGACGATGACCAAAAAAAACGAGCCCTCGATCAATTTCGGGCGAGATCCGACGCGCGCGCGCCGGCGTCAACTCCCTCCCCTTTCCGACGAGCAAGCGCAAAAGTCGTCGCTCGGCGAGCCGCTCGCGGACAAGCTGCGGCACGTTCGCGCGATCCTTCGCGCTGTCGAAGAATCGCGGGAGCACACTCTCTCGACGAAGCGTCTCTTCGAACCCACGGCAATCGATTGTCTCAAGCAGCTGGTCGAAGCGCTCGACAAAAACGAAGGCGTCGAAGCCGCCCTCGTCGATGCGCGCACGATTTTGAAGACGGCGGGAATGGGCTGAGGGGGCTCTGCGCCGAGCAGGCGCGACCGCCCGGCGAAGGCCGCGCTGCGGCCGCGCCTTCCAGAGAATGCCTGTGATGGACGACGAGTCGGCGGCGTGAGAGGCGCGGCCGAAATCGTCTTCTTGCGCCTCATCGCGCGATGAGATGCGAGTTGAACAGCGTATAGGCTGCGACGGCGAAGACGACGATCGAGAAGGCGACGGTGAGCTGCCCCGTCTTCTTCGAGAGGCGCCGCGCCATAGCCGCGCCCATCAACGTTCCCATCGCGCCGCTGGCGATGATGACGATCGCGAGCAGCCAGTCGATGAGGCCGGAAACCGCGTAAGTCGCCGCCGTCGTCAGGCCGAAGACGGTGACGGCGACGAGCGACGTGCCGACGGCGTTGATCATCGGCATTCCCGTCGAGCCGACAAGGCCGGGCACGACGAGAACGCCGCCGCCTATGCCGAAAAAGCCCGAGAACAATCCCGTGACGAGTCCGAACGAGGCGACGCGCGGCGCGCGCTCCACCGTGCATTCGACAGCGGCGTCGCCCGCGGCGCCGCGGCCGCGCAGCATCATCACGCCGGTCAGGATCATCGCCAGCGCGAAGAGAAACAGCAGCCGCTGTCCGTCGAAGCTCTTGCCGATCGTCGAGCCGACGACGGCCCCCAGCATTCCGGCCGCGGCGTATATGCCGCCGCAGCGCCATTTCACCGAGCCCGAGCGCGCATGGTTCCATAGGCTGAAGGCCGCATTGACGGCGACGGCGAATGCGCTGGTGCCGATGGCGACATGCGGGTCCTTCACCCCGACCACATAAACCAGCAGCGGCACGGCGAGCACCGAGCCGCCGCCGCCGATGAGGCCGAGCGTGAAGCCGATGGCGGCGCCGCAGCCGGCGCCGATCACATATTGAATGAGCTCTAGCTGCACATCGGCCTCGTCATTCTGCAGGCTGCTCGCCCTTTTCGATCATATGCGGCGCGCAGAGCCATTCCTGGCCCTTGAGCATCGCGCGCCAATAGATCGGCGGCAGCAGCCGCTCCTTCAGGAACCACGCCGCGCGCGACGGACGCGTGCCGTCGATGAGCCATTTTGGGAAACTCGGCAGCAGCTTGCCGCCATAGCCGAACTCGGCGAGCACGATCTTGCCGCGCTCCACGGTGAGCGGGCAGGAGCCATAGCCGTCATAGCCGACATGCGGCGCCTTGCCGTCGAGAACCGAGAGCACATTGATGGCGACGACCGGCGCCTGCTTGCGCGCGGCGGCCGCCGTCTTGGCGTTGGTCGTCGCTATGGCGTCGCCGAGCGCGAAGACGTTTCCAAAGCGCGTATGACGCAGCGACTCTGGATCGACGGCGATGAAGCCGCTCTCTGCGGCCAGCGGACTTTTGGCGACGAAATCAGGCGCACGCTGCGGCGGCACGGCGTGCATCATGGCGAATTCGCGCTCGACGCGAATGATCGCGCCATCGGCGTCCTTCTCCTCGAATGTCGCGATCTTGGCGGGGCCGTCGACGGCGACGAGCTTGGATTCGAGGCGCAGATCGATGCCGTAGCGCTTCACATATTCCATCAGCGCCGGCACATAGGCCGGCACGCCGAACAGCACGGCGCCGGCATTGTGGAACTCGACCTCTATGTTGGAGAGCGCGCCGGCGCGCCGCCAGGCGTCGCAGGAGAGATACATGGCCTTTTGCGGCGCGCCCGCGCATTTGATCGGAATCGGCGGCTGCGTGAACAGCGCGCGTCCGCCGCGCAGAGTCTGCGCGAGGTAATGCGTGTAGGGCGCGAGATCGGCGCGATAATTGGAAGTGACGCCATTCTTGCCGAGCGTTTCGACGAGGCCGGGAATAGCCTCCCAATCGAGCTTTATGCCGGGCGAGGCGATGAGCGCGCGGTAGCGCAGGCGCGAGCCGTCGTCGAGAACGACCTCATCGGAATCGGGCGCGAATTCGGCGACCGCTTTCCTGATCCAGACGGCCTTGTCCGGGATGATCGAGGCCATCGGACGCTTCGTCACTTCCGGCTCGAACACGCCGGCGCCGACGAGGGTGAAGCCGGGCTGATAATAGTGGAACTCGGCCGGCTCGACGATGGCGATGGAGAGCGAGGGCCGACGCTTCAAAAGGCTCGCCGCCGCGGCGACGCCGCCGCTGCCGCCGCCGACGATCACCACATCATAGGAGCCAGGACCACGATCGTTGGCCGGCGCGCCGCCACGCGCGATAATGCGCGCCTTCCACGGCTCGAGATCGACGCCGGCCTCTTTCGCCGCGACGAGAACAGCTTCGGCGCCGAGCGGCATGGCCTGAGACAGCGCCCATAATGCGCTCGCGCGCCTGCCGCTCTTGCAATAGCCGAGCGCGGGACCGCCCGCAGTCGCCAGCGCGCCGGCGAAATCGGCGACGGACGCATCGTCTATATTCGAGGGCGTCACTGGAACATGCTTCGCCGAAAGACCATGCTTTGCCGCCCATTCGGCGACGTCGCGGAAATTGGGCTGGCCCTGCTCCTCATCATCGGGACGACAATCGACGACGAGACGAAACCCGTCGCGCGCGGCGCGCTCGACATCGGCTTCGGAGATCTGCGGCAAGACGGAGAAAGCGGACGACAGTTTCGTAAAGCTCATGACGGTGCGTTCCTCTTTTTTTTGTTCGCTTTTTTAGGTGTGTGTCGGGGAGAAGCCGCGACCGGCGGAACGCGTCGGTTCAGACGCGCTCGCAGGTCGAGATTCCAAAGAGACGATAGGCGGGGCAGAAGGAGACGAGGCTGGTCGCCAAGGCGATGATCGCGACGACGCCGAGCGCGATGGCGAGGCCGCCAGAGAGCGCGCCGAGCCAATAGGCCAATGCAATGGCGGCGACGATGGCGAGACGGAAAATGCGGTCTAATGTTCCGACATTCCTGGTCATGACTCGGGCCTTTCGTTCGAGTGCTCGGGCTTTCACATTTTTTGCGCGGTGACGCGCTGCAGAACCATTCCGAGCGCCATAGCCGCGACGAAGGGCACGGCCTCGAGAGGCGCGAGGGCGAGATCGGCGAGCGCCGGCCCGGGGCAAAGTCCGGCGACCCCCCAACCGAGACCGAAGATCGCCGCGCCCGTAACGAGGCGCGCGTCGATCGGCGAGGTCGGCGGCAGATCGAAGCTCTCGGCGGCGAGCGGGCGCTCCAGCCGGCGCATGACGCGCCAAGCGATCGCCATTGGTACGAGCGCGCCGATCATCACGAAGGCGAGCGTCGGATCGAAGTCGCCGAAGACATCGAGAAAGCCGCGCACGCGCGCCGGATTCGCCATGCCGGAGACGGCGAGGCCGAGGCCGAAAATCACGCCGCTGAACACGCCGAGAAGAGTGGAGCTTTTCACCATGCGAGCCCCGCCGCATTCATCGCCGCCACCGTCGCCGCCGCGACGCTCATGAACACTCCCGTCGCGACCAGCGAGCGTTTCGAGAGGCGCGACAGGCCGCAGACGCCATGGCCGCTGGTGCAGCCGGAGCCGAGCCGCGCCCCATAGCCGACGAGCAGCCCGCCGATCAGCAGCATCGCCAGCGGAGGAAAGCGCATCTCGATCGGCCCTGTGAGAAGAACGAGCGCCCCCGCGCCGAGCGGCAGGCCGACAACGAAGCCCGCCGCCAGACCATCCGGCCCGCAGGCCTTGGTGAGGCCCAGCGTGCGGGCGAAGAGGCCGCTGACGCCGGCGATGCGCCCGGCGGCGAGCAGCATGATCGACGCGCTCGCGCCGATCATCAGCCCGCCGGCGAGACCCTGCGTCATCGAGGAGAAAAGCGTCATCAGAACACGTCCAAGGGAAGCTTCAGATAGCGCGCGCCATTGTCCTCCGGCGGCGGCAGGCGACCGCCGCGCACATTCACCTGCACGGAGGGCAGGATCAGATGCGGCAGGTCCAAGGTCGCGTCGCGATGCGTGCGCATCTCGACGAACGCGTCCTCGCCGACTCCGTCATGCACATGCACATTGCCCTTGCGCTCGGCGCCGACGGTCGTCTCCCAGGCGTAGGCATCGCGGTTCGGCGCTTTGTAGTCGTGGCAGAGGAACAGCCGCGTCTCGTCCGGCAGCGCCATCAGCCGGCGGATGGAGCGATAGAGCGCGCGGGCGTCGCCGCCGGGGAAGTCGGCGCGCGCCGTGCCATAGTCGGGCATGAACAGCGTATCGCCCACGAAGGCCGCGTCGCCGATCACATAGGCGACATCGGCGGGCGTATGGCCGGGCACATGCAGCGTGATCGCCGGAATCTCGCCGATCGCGAAAGTCTCGCCATCGTCGAACAGATGATCGAACTGCGAGCCGTCACGGGCGAACTCCGTCCCGAAGTTGAAGACCTTGCCGAAGACGGTTTGAACCGTGGTGATCTCACGGCCTATCGCAAGCTTGCCGCCGAGCTCGGTCTGCAAATAGGGCGCGGCCGAGAGATGGTCGGCATGGGCGTGGGTTTCCAGCAGCCAGTCGATCGTCAGACTTTCACGATTCACGTAAGCGACGATCTCGTCAGCGCCTTTGGTCGAGGTGCGGCCGGACGCCGCATCGAAATTCAGCACGCTGTCGACGATCGCGGCATGGCGCGTCGTCGGATCGTAGACGATGTGAGACGCTGTAAAAGTCGGCTCGTCGAAGAAGGTCTCGACCTGAATCGACGGCCGTTTCGCGGCGGCGAGGATCTGTTCCCTAGCCCGCTCTAGCGCTGCATCCGTCATGGCAACCTCCCGTTTAATTTCATTGTTACATGATTTATGTAATCGTATAGTCTGCTTGTGTCAAGCTCGGAATGGGGGCATTTGAAAGCCATGGAAAAAGAACCGACTTCGGCTCCTACGACGGCCGTGCGCGCGCTGCGCGTCGGCGATCTCGCGCCGGTTTTTCAGGCGCGCTCCACCGGCGGCGACATTCGTCTCGATCAGTTCCGCGGCCGCTGGCTGATCTTCTTCTCGCATCCGGCGGATTTCACGCCGGTCTGCACCAGCGAATTCGTGGCGCTGGCGCGCGCCGCGCCGCGCTTCGAGGCCGTCGGCTGCGCGCTGCTGGGGCTCTCTGTCGACAGCCTCTATTCGCATCTCGCCTGGGTGCGGGCGATTCGCGACCTTTTCGGCGTCACCGTCCCCTTCCCCATCGTCGAGGATCCGACCATGACCATTGGTCGCGCCTATGGAATGTTGGACGAGACCGCACGAGATTCCTCGGCGATGCGCGCGACCTATTACATCGACCCGGAGGGAATCGTGCGGGCGCTCACTTGGTATCCGCTGACGGTCGGCCGTTCGGTGGAGGAGATGCTGCGCCTCGTCACGGCGCTGAAAAAGGCCGCCTCCGGCGAAGTGATGACTCCGGAGGGCTGGACGCCCGGCGACGACCTCCTGCTGCCGCCCACCAGCGCCGTGCAGGACGCGCTCGCGCCGGGCGCGACCGACAGCTGGTTCTATCGGACTTGCAAAGATTCAGGCAAATGACCGCACTCTACCAATCCCGCGAGCGCGCCAATGAGGCCGCCGAGAGGCTGAAGATTTTCGCGCAGCCGCAGCGGCTGATGATCCTATCCTATCTCCTCGCCGGCGAGCACACGGTCGGTGAGATCGAGGCCGCGACGGCGATTCAGCAGCCGGCCTTGAGCCAGCAGCTCGCCGAGCTTCGCCGCGCCGAGCTGGTGGAGACGCGCCGCGCCGCCAAGCAGGTCTTCTACCGCCTGACCGACGCCAAGGTGACGCTCTGCGTCAAATGCGTCGAGGCGATCTTCGAAGGCGCCGCCGACCCCCAAGGCGCCCTCGCCGACGCGCTGCGCGCGCCGCAGGCCGAGCGCGAGCCGCCGGGCAAGGCCGGAGCGGCGGCGTTCGCGAAGATCGTGTAACCGATGCCGTGGCCGCCTCCACCTCGACGCGCGGCCGCCGGTAGTGTTAAATCCTATTGAGCATTATCAGGGAAGCCAATGCGGAGCACCCAGCAATTCAGCGTGACGCTGCCGACCGAAATGGCGCAATTGGTCAAGATGAAAGTGTCATCCGGGGAATACGCCAGCGAAAGCGAGGTCATTCGCGATAGCCTCCGCGCCCTGCTGGCGCGCGACCGCGCCGTCGAGAACTGGCTGTCGCAGGAGGTCGCGCCAGCCTATGACAGGATGAAGATCGACCCCTCGCGCGGACGATCTCCCGCCGATGTTCGCGCGGCGCTGGCGGCCGAGCATGAGCAAGCGACGAAGACAACTCCTTGATGGAGTCCCGTCTCGTCATTTTCTCGCCCGAAGCCGAGGCGCAGTTCGTCGCCATCTATCGCTTGCCGAGCGGGCGACGCCGTCGGCGGCCGAGCGTTTCACCGCCGCGATCGTGGATTATTGCGAAAGTCTCCGCAGCTTCCCCGAGCGCGGGACATGTCGCGACGATTTGCGGCCTGGGCTCCGAACGATCGGCTTTCGTCGGCGCGCGACGATCGCATTTGCGGTCGAAGCCGACGTCGTGACGATCGTCGGCGTTTTTTATGGCGGACAGGATTTCGAAGCTTCGCTGTCGATCGACGACGGATGAAAGGCGCAGCGCATCCTCGCATCCGGCCCGCCTTCCATGATATTCACGAGGCCATGACGAAAGCCTCCGAAAATCGAGGCGCGGCCAAGCCGCTGTTCTCCTATCGCAAGCATTGGGCGCATCGCTTCGGCGTCGCGCCTTTTCTGCCCATGTCGCGCGCCGAGATGGAGACGCTCGGCTGGGACAGCTGCGACATCATCCTCGTCACCGGCGACGCCTATATCGACCATCCGAGCTTCGGCATGGCCATCATCGGCCGCCTGCTCGAGGCGCAGGGGTTTCGCGTCGGCATCATCGCGCAGCCGGATTGGCGCGACGCTTCCGCCTTCCGCGGGCTCGGCAAGCCCAATCTCTTCTTCGGCGTCACCAGCGGCAATATGGATTCGATGGTGAACCGCTACACCTCCGACCGGCGCCTGCGGCACAATGATTCCTATACGCCCGGCGGCGAAGGCGGCAAAAGGCCGGACCGTTCCGTCATCGTCTACGCCCAGCGCTGCCGCGAGGCTTTTCCCGATGCGCCCATATTGCTCGGCGGCATAGAGGCGTCGCTGCGGCGCATCGCCCATTACGACTATTGGTCCGACAAGGTCCGCCGCTCCATTCTCTTCGACGCCAAGGCCGATCTGCTGCTCTATGGCAATGCCGAGCGCGCGCTGGTCGAAGTGGCGCATCGCATCGCCAAGCGCGGCATGGCGCAGGATTTCTCCGATGTGCGCGGCGTCGCCTTCACGCGCGACGCGACGCCGGAGGGCTGGCTCGAGGCCTCGGCCGAGGACATCGACGAGCCCGACGAAGGCCGCATGCGCAAGGATGCGCAGAGCGAAAATATCGTCATTCGCCTGCCCGCTTTCGACCAGGTCGCCAATGATCCCGAATCCTACGCCCGCGCCTCGCGCGTGCTGCATCGGGAGAGCAATCCCGGCAATGCGCGGCCGCTGACGCAGCGTCATGGAACGCGCTACATTTGGCTCACCGCGCCCCCCATTCCACTGACCATGGCGGAGATGGACGGCGTCTATGATCTGCCCTTCGCGCGCGCGCCGCATCCGTCCTACACGCTGCCTATCCCTGCATGGGAGATGATCCGTCATTCCGTGACGATCATGCGCGGCTGTTTCGGCGGCTGCTCCTTCTGCTCCATCACAGAGCATGAGGGGCGCATCATCCAATCGCGCTCGGAAGGCTCGATCCTCAAAGAGATCGAGACGATCCGCGACAAGACCGAAGGTTTCACCGGCATCATCTCCGACATTGGCGGGCCGACGGCGAATATGTATCGCCTCGCCTGCAAGGATCGCGAGACCGAGGCGCTGTGCCGGCGGCCCTCCTGCGTCTATCCGGATATTTGCAAGAACCTCGAGACCAGCCACGACGCGCTGATCCAGCTCTATCGCAAGGCGCGTGCAATTCCCGGCGTCAAGAAAGTGATGGTGGCCTCGGGCGTGCGCTATGATCTCGCGGTGAAGAGCCCGGCCTATGTGCGCGAGCTGGTCGAGCATCATGTCGGCGGCTATCTCAAAATCGCGCCCGAACATACGGAGAGCGGCCCGCTCTCCAAGATGATGAAGCCCGGCATTGGCTCATACGACCGTTTCAAGCGTCTGTTCGACGCGGCGGCGCAGGCGGCCAAGAAGCAATATTTCCTCATCCCCTATTTCATCGCCGCACATCCGGGCACGAGCGACGAAGACATGATGAATCTGGCGCTGTGGCTGAAAAAGAACAATTATCGCGCCGATCAGGTGCAGACCTATCTGCCCTCGCCCATGGCGCTGTCGACGGCCATGTATCACTCGGGCTTCAATCCACTGAAGCCGGTGCGCCGCGGCGCGTCGGAGAAGGTCGACGCCGTGAAGGGCCTGCGCCAGCGCCGCCTGCACAAGGCCTTTCTGCGCTATCACGATCCCGAGAATTGGCCGGTGCTGCGCGAGGCGCTGAAAGCGATGGGCCGCGCCGATCTCATCGGCCCCGGCAAGCATCATCTCGTGCCGGGCTGGCAACCGGTTGGAACCGGCAAGGCCGGCGAAGGCCGCCGCATGGGCCAGAAGAGCGCGCGGCCACAGTCGCGGGAGTTCCGGACGAATGGGCTGCGCTCGCGGAGCTCATAGAGATTTCGAGCGCACACTCCCCTGCTTCGCAGGGTTCCGAATTCGGGTTAACGGCGGTTAACGGATCGGCTCAGGCATGATTCCCTATCGGGGGAGTGATTCTGGAGCCGCCGTGATGAGCCTCGCCTTCGCCCTGT
>NZ_WOVC01000034.1:0-32046 GCF_011378635.1 Methylosinus sp. RM1 | reverse complement strand
CCGCTGGCATGGACCGCTCCCCTTGGATTGCCAAAGGAGCGATCTGATCAGGCCAACGACGGAGCCCGTCACTGCACGAAATCACCCGGGCGGGATCATTCCGTTACAGGGCGGCGCGATCATCTCGTAATCGGGGGGCGCCATCATTCCGTTATGGGGGGCGCCTTCATCTCGTTTTAGGGGGGCGCCTTCCGTCGGAATCACCACCCAGTTCCTCAACGTCATCGAATCGATCTTCAGCGGGATGGCGCGCGCCATCATCCACAACAGCGACTACGGCAGCGTCGACGAGGCCAAGGCCGCGATAGACCGCTATTTCGAGGAGCGGAACAGGCATTTCCGCGAGCATCCGCGCCGCGCGGGCAATCGGATATGGGGCAAGGAACGCGTTCCGCCCGAGTTCGCCGAGGGGAACAACTGCAAGGACCCGCGCTATCGCTGAACGCGGACGCCTTCATCGAAAACCGGGAATTCAGGCCATCCATTCGCCCATGAAATCATAAAGCATTGCCAATCAGGCTTGATAAGCATCTCCAAGAAAAATCCTTCGGATGACTTCCGTGCCTGGCGCCCTGTCTCCTGCTGAAAGAAATATTATAATATACGTAAGTAAAAGACGCTTCCGCCGGGATCCGGCCCTCCCGGCGGGTTTTGACTCGGTTTATGGGTGCAATTGGCAGCTTATGGGTACTTGCACAGGCCATCACACGTCCAAATTGGCGACGTTCAGCGCATTCTCCTGGATGAATTCGCGGCGCGGCTCGACGATGTCGCCCATCAGCTTCACGAAAATATCCTCTGCCTCCACCGCCTCCTTCACCTTCACCTGCAGCAAAGAGCGCACCTCGCGGTCGAGCGTCGTCTCCCACAATTGCTCGGCGTTCATCTCGCCGAGGCCTTTGTAGCGCTGAATGGTGAGGCCTTTTCGGCCCTGCGCCGCCATCGCGTCATAGAGCGCGATCGGGCCGGAGAGCGCGGTCTCGTCGCCGCGTCGCGCCAGCGCCGCCGGGCCGGCGAAAATCTCGCGCAGGCTCTCCGCGCGCTCCTGCAGCTTGCGCGCTTCGCTCGAGGCGAGCAGAGCGGCGTCCAGCGTCACCGCCTGCGCCACGCCGCGCAAAGTGCGGCGGAAGACATAGCCGTCGTCGCGCAATTCGCCGGTCCAGCCGCGCTCGGTCTCTTCCGCTATGGCGTTGAGACGCTCCGCGACTTCGGCCGCCTTGGCTTCGTCGGGCGGCGATTGCAGCGCGCCGGCCATCGACGTCTGCTCGACGACATTGCGGTCATAGCGCGAATGCAGCCCGTTCATAATGGTGCGGAAGGAGCGCGCGTCCTCCAGCGCCGCGCGCAGATCCTCGCCGGCGCGCGTCTCGCCATTGCCGCAGCGGAGCGCGGCGCCGTCGAGCAGCGAGTCGATGAGATAATCCTCGAGCGCGCGCTCGTCCTTCAAATATTGCGTCGATTTGCCCTTGGTCACCTTATAGAGCGGCGCCTGCGCGATGAACACATGGCCGCGATCGATCAGCTCCGGCATCTGCCGATAGAAGAAGGTGAGGATCAGCGTGCGAATATGGGCGCCGTCGACGTCGGCGTCGGTCATGATGATGATCTTGTGATAGCGCAGCTTGTCGGCGTTGAACTCGTCGCGGCCTATGCCGGTGCCGAGCGCCGTTATCAGCGTGCCGATCTGCTCGGACGACAGCATTTTGTCGAAGCGCGCGCGCTCCACGTTCAAAATCTTGCCGCGCAATGGCAGCACGGCCTGGAATTCGCGATTGCGGCCCTGCTTGGCCGTGCCGCCGGCGGAGTCGCCCTCGACGATGAAGAGCTCGGCCTTCGCCGGATCGCGCTCCTGACAATCGGCGAGCTTGCCGGGAAGATTGGCGACGTCGAGCGCGCCTTTGCGCCGCGTCAGCTCGCGGGCCTTGCGCGCCGCCTCGCGCGCGGCGGCCGCCTCGCAGACTTTGGAGACGACGCTTTTCGCCTCTTGCGGATGCTCCTCGAGCCATTGGTCGAGCAGCTCGTTGACGACATTCTCGACCGCCGGACGCACTTCGGACGAGACCAGCTTGTCCTTCGTCTGCGAGGAGAATTTCGGGTCCGGCACCTTCACCGAGACGACGCAGGTCAATCCCTCGCGGCAGTCGTCGCCGGTCAGATCGACCTTCTCGCGCTTGGTGAGGCCGGAGCGCTCGGAATAGCCGGTGATCTGCCGCGTCAGCGCGGCGCGAAAGCCCGCGAGATGCGTGCCGCCGTCGCGCTGCGGGATGTTGTTGGTGAAGGCCAGAATATTCTCGTGATAGGAATCGTTCCACCACAGCGCGACTTCGACATTGATGTGCTCGCGCTGGCCGTGGATGAGGATCGGCGCGCCGATCAGCGCCGATTTGGCGCGATCGAGATAGCGCACGAAAGCCTCGAGCCCGCCTTCGTAATAGAGCTCCTCGCGCTTTTGCTCCGCATGGCGCGCGTCGGTGAGCACGATGCGCACGCCCGAGTTCAGAAAGGCGAGCTCGCGCAGGCGATGCTCTATGGTCGCATAATCGAACTCGACGACCGTCTTGAATGTCTCGAGCGACGGCAGGAAGGTCACTTCCGTTCCGCGCTTGGGCTTGCCGTCCTCGATCGGCGCTTTGCCGACGACAGCGAGCGGCGCGACGGAATCGCCATTGGCGAATTCCATGAAATGCTCGCGCCCTTCCTGCCAGATGCGCAGCTTCAACCAAACGGAGAGGGCGTTGACGACCGAGACGCCGACGCCGTGCAGGCCGCCCGAGACCTTATAGGAGTTCTGGTCGAATTTGCCGCCGGCGTGCAGCTGGGTCATGATGACCTCGGCCGCGGAGACGCCTTCCTCCTTGTGAATGCCGGTCGGAACGCCGCGGCCATTGTCGGTGACGGTGCAGGAGCCGTCGGCGTTCAGCGTCACGGTGACGAGAGTCGCATGGCCGGCGAGCGCTTCGTCGATGGCGTTGTCGACGACCTCATAGACCATGTGATGCAGGCCGGTGCCGTCATCGGTGTCGCCGATATACATGCCCGGGCGCTTGCGGACGGCGTCGAGGCCGCGCAGGACCTTGATGGAATCCGCGCCATATTCGGGCGGCGTGGCGGCTCCGTCTTCGGTGTCTGTCATGCGGGTTTGGGCTCCTCGGGCAGGGCGGGACGACGGCTCGATTCGAGAATATTGTTTTTACCGCGAAAGTCGGGTGAAAAGCGAAGAAAAACCGAGCGGCTGCGCTGCGGGGCGCGCGAATTGACCGCAGCGGCGGGCTTATGGTATCTATCATCTAGTAGATACCATGCGGAGCCCGAGCGATGAGCGCCACAGCCAAGCTGTTCATGCATGGCCGCAGCCAGGCCGTGCGCCTGCCCAAGGACTGCCGTTTCGAGGGCAAGGAGGTCAAGGTCACCAAGATCGGCGACAAGGTGATTTTGGAGCCGCTTCACGAGGGGCCTTTCGATGTCGAGGCGTGGTTCGCGCGGCTCGACGCTCTGGGCGCGCGGGACTTTCTGCCCGACGGCCCGCCGGAGGATCCGCCGAGCGCTCCCGATCCGCGCAAATTCATCGACGAATGATCTGCCTCGACACCAATGTCGTCATTGCGGTGATCAACCGCCGAAATGCCGATGTCGCGCGTCGCATGGGCGAGGCGCTGACGCAGAGCGTCGAGATCGGCCTGCCCGCCATCGTCTTGTACGAGCTGCGCTGCGGCTACGCGCGCAGCGATCGGAAGGCGCTGATGGAGGCCTTGCTGGCGGAGTTTCTCTCGCCGGGGATCGCTGTCTTGCCATTCGAGGAGGAGGACGCGCGCCATGCCGGAGACATTCGCGCCGAGCTGGAAAAGCGGGGACAGCCGATCGCCCATTACGATTATCTCATCGCAGCGCAAGCGCGCCGCCGCGGCGCGATATTGGTGACGGCGAATGGTCGGGAATTTACGCGTGTGCCGGGGCTGATGGTGACGGATTGGGCGGCGTGATGCGGGCTGCGCGCGCATGCCCAGATGAGATAGGCGCCCGCCGCGATCAGCGTGGTGGAAGTGCTGATGGTCGATGCCGGTTTGCGTCGCTTGCTCTCGATCTCTGCATTTCCTATAGGCACGCACTCAGCGAGTAGCGTCTGATCTCATGAGAATAGTCCTGACCGGCGCAGGGGGCTACATTGGCCTCCACACTTTGCGCGAGCTTCTCGAGGCTCGGCATCAAGTGACCGCTGTTGTACGATCGTCAGGGAAGCTAGGTCCCTTCGCGCGACATCCCCGGCTGACAATTTGCGAGATCGACCTCGAAGATGCAGCGCGCATTGCGGAGGTCATGCCGGGCCATGATGTCTGTGTTCATGGCGCCCTCATTTGGGGCGATCCTGGCGACGAACTGAAGTTGCGAGATACGTCCGTCGCCGCGAAGCTTTTCGAAGCCGCTGGCGATGCTGGTCTCACGCGTTGCATATATTTGTCATCGGTCGCTGTACACAGGCCGTTCTCTGGAGAAATGAGCGAGGATGATGGCCTCAGCGCGACCGATCTCTACGGTGCGACGAAGGCCGCAGGAGAGCTGTTTCTTCGCGCGGCGTGCGCGGGCCGTCGAATGACAGGCGTCGTGGTTCGTCCAGGCCCAGTGGTTGGTCCGCCAGCGTTTGCCGAGGCTTCCTTTCGCAGCGACGATCGCATTGCAGCAATGGTGGTCGCTGCAAAGGAAGGTCGTCCCCTCGAAGCCGCACGCGACGATGGGCGGCAATTCTCTGACGTGCGCGCGGTAGCAAAGGTCATCCGCGTCCTAGCCACGGCGGAAAGCCCCCACGCGACCTACATCTGTGTCGACCGAGACGTCATTGCTTGGGAACGAGTTGCGAGATTGGTCGTAGCGAGCCTGAACTCGCGAAGCGAGGTGCGTGTTAGCGCGCGTGAAACGCAAAGTCCGGTTCCCCGCTTCAGAACAGAACGGGTCGACCGTCTTATCGGCGGATCGTCTAGCGCAGAAGGAGCTCTGTTGGCGCACATTCGTTATCTCGCCAGAATAGCCGAGACCTGAGACGTCGATGAATCGTGGAGGCCGGCGGCTTTCGGAATTGAAAGCCGCAGAATGAACGAGAGCTTTTGGCGCTCGAGGTCGAACGTCGGTTTTAGGCCGCCGACTCTCGCTCATGCTGAGGAGCCCGCGAAGCGGGCGTCTCGAAGCACGCGGAGCCATTCGGTTCCGCCTTCTCGAGCCCCTCGCGCTTCGAGACGGCGCCTGCGGCGCCTCCTCAGCATGAGGGGGATTTTAGGTCCGAGCGTCTCGAGAGACGAACGCCCCCGGCAACCTCAAAATCCGGCACGCGCCTCCCGCCGCCACAGCGCCGTCTCCCGCCTCGCGGATGAGCAGCGCCTGCGAGCGCGCCAGCTCGGTCAGCAGCGAGGAATCCTGCAAGGCTTGCGGCGTGGCGACCAGCCGGCCGGAAGCGTCGCGCGAGAGCGTCGCGCGCATATAGTCGCGGCGGCCCTTATTGGGCTTCAGCGGCGCGCCGGCGACAGCGGCCTCGGTCTCGTCCGCGCCGGCGCGCGGATCGCCCTGCAAGGCGCGAATGAGCGGGCCGAGGAAGACCAGCGCGCAGACGAAAGCCGCCACCGGATTGCCCGGCAGGCCCAGAATGCGCGCCTCGCCCAGCGTTCCATGGATCAGCGGCTTGCCCGGCCGCATGGCGATGCGCCAAAAGTCGAGCGCCATGCCCTGGCGGGCGAGGGCCGGGCGCAAGAGATCGTGATCGCCGACCGAGGCGCCGCCCAGCGTCACCACAATATCGGCCTTGGCCGCGCGCGCCTGCTCGAGGCCTTTTTCCAGCTCGGCGATGTCGTCGCGGAAAATGCCGAGATCGATCGCCTCGGCGCCGGCGGCTTCGGTGATGGCCGCCACCGCATAGGAATTGCAGGCGATGATTTGCGCCGGGCCGGGCTCGGCGCCGGGCGGAACCAGCTCGTCGCCCGAGGCGATCAGCGCCACGCGCGGGCGCCGCGCGACGGGAAGCAGCGGATGATTGATGGCGGCGGCGAGCGCCAGCTCGCTGGGGCCAATGCGCGTTCCGGCGAAGAGGGCGGGATCGCCCTCTCGGAAATCGAGCCCGCGCGCGCGAATATGCCGGCCGGGCGGGGGAGGGGAGGCGGCGCCGACGCCAGCGGCGTCGATCGTGGCGTCCTCCTGCAGGAGGATCGTGTCCGCGCCGTCCGGCACGGGCGCGCCGGTGAAGATGCGCACAGTCTCGCCGGCGCCGAGCGCCGAGTGATAGCCATGGCCAGCGGCGCTCTCGCCGACGAGCGTCAGCCGCGCGCCGGGCGCCGCGAGCTCGGCGGCGCGCAGCGCATAGCCGTCCATGGCGGAGACCGCGACCGGCGGCTGCGTGCGGCGCGAGACGAGATCCTGCGCAAGAGTGCGGCCGAGCGCTTTGAAGAGCGGAACCTCCTCGTCGCCGGAGAGACGCGTCGCGCCGGCGAGCACGCGGGCGAGCGCTTCGTCCACGGACAGCAATTTGTCGTCAGCCATTTTTGTCCATTTCGTCGCGACGCCATTCGCCGGAGCGTCCGCCGCGCTTCTCGACCAGCTCGACGCCCTCGATGCGCATCCCGCGATCGACGGCCTTCAGCATGTCGTAGATCGTCAACAGAGCGACGCCGACCGCGGTCAGCGCCTCCATTTCCACGCCGGTCTTGCCCGTGACCGAGACTTCCGCCGTCGCGCGCACGCCGGGGAGATTGGCGTCCGGCTCGAGATCGACCGCGATCTTGGTGACGGGCAGAGGGTGACAGAGCGGGATCAGCTCATGCGTCTTCTTGGCCGCCATTATGCCGGCGACGCGGGCGACGCCGAACACATCGCCCTTCTTCGCCTGTCCCTCGACCGCGAGAGCGAGCGTCGCGGCGTCCATCACGATCTGTCCGCGGGCGATGGCGACGCGTTTCGTCTCCGCCTTGTCGGAGACGTCGACGATATGCGCCTCGCCCTTGTTGGAAAGATGCGTCAGCAAGCCCATTCTACGTGCGCACCCGCCTGTGATCGCCCTTGACCGAGCCATGCAGCAGCTCGCGTGTCGCCGTCGTCACATCGTCCTTGCGAACGAGGCTCTCGCCGACGAGGAATGTGAAGACGCCGGCCTTCTCGAGCCGCAGGCAATCCTCATGGCTCGTTATGCCGCTCTCGGCGACGATGATCCTATCCTTGGGAATGCGCTCGGCGAGCCGCTCGGTCGTCTCCACCGTGACGTCGAATGTATGCAGATTGCGATTGTTCACGCCGATGAGCCGCGTCTCCAGCGCCAGCGCGCGGTCGAGCTCTTCCTCATTATGCACTTCGACGAGAACGTCCATGCGCAGATCATGCGCCGTGGTGTTGAGGCGCTCGGCCTCCTCGTCGGAGACGGCGGCCATGATGATCAAAATGCAATCGGCGCCGTGGGCGCGCGCCTCGAACACTTGATAGGGATCGTAGAGGAAGTCCTTGCGAATCGCCGGCAGGTGAGCGGCCTTGCGCGCGGCCTCGAGATCCTCGAGCTTGCCCTGGAAGGAGGGGCCGTCGGTCAGCACCGAGAGGCAGGCGGCGCCGCCGGCTTCATAGGCGCGCGCCAGCGCCGGCGGGTCGAAATCATGGCGCAGCACGCCTTTGGAGGGGCTCGCCTTCTTGATTTCCGCGATCAGTGCGATGCGGCCCTCGGCGAGCTTGGCCTCGATCGCATGGACGAAGCCGCGCGGGGGATCGTGGTCGCGCACATTGCGCTCGAGCGTCGCCAGCGGCATACGCACTTTGGCGTCGTTGATCTCGGTCCGCTTATAGGCTTCGATCTTGCTCAGAATGTCGGTCATGCCGCTCACGGTCCTTCGCGTCTTCGAGAGGTTTTCTACCACGAAGACACGAAGGACACGAAGCATTTCCCGCCAGCGCGGCGGCGCGCCGCAGTCTTTTCCGGCGGCGCGGCGTCGTCACGCATTGGAGACGCGGATAAGCGCCTCGAGCTTCGCCTGCGCGGCGCCGCTGTCCAGCGCCCGCGCGGCGAGATTTGCGCCTTCGTGAAGATCGGCGGCCGCTCCGGCCACGACCAGCGCCGCCGCGGCGTTGAGCACGGCGATATCGCGATAGGCGTCGCGCGCTCCCGCCAGCACGGCCCGCAGCGCGCTTGCGTTATGGGCGGGATCGCCGCCGACGAGCGCCTGCGGCTCGGCGCGCGTGAGGCCCGCTTCCTCCGGCGTCACCGTGAAGCTTCGGACGGCGCCGTCCTCGAGCGCGACGACGTGAGAGGGCGCGGTCGTCGTCAATTCGTCGAGCCCGTCCTCGCCATGGACGAGCCAGACGCGCTTGGAGCCGAGCTCCGCCAAGACGCGCGCCAGCGGCTCGAGCAGCGCGCGCGAGGAGACGCCGAGCAGCTGCTTTTCCACTCGCGCCGGATTGCACAGCGGGCCGAGCAGGTTGAAAATCGTGCGAAGGCCGAGTTCCCCGCGCACCGGCGCGGCATGGCGCATGGCGGGGTGATGCGTCGCCGCCGCCATGAAGCAAATACCTGTTTCCGAAAGGCAAAATGCGGCGTGCTCGGGCGTGACGCCGACCTTGACGCCGAGTTCCGCCAGCACGTCGCTGGCGCCGGAGCGCGAGGAGGCGGCTCTTCCGCCATGCTTGGCGACGCGCACGCCGCAGCCGGCGACGATGATCGCCGCCAGAGTGGAGACATTATAGGTGCCGGCGCCATCACCGCCCGTCCCGACAATGTCGATGGCGTCTCGAGCGCCCGCGACCGGCGCCATCGCCGCGCGCATGGCTTCCGCCGCGCCGATGATTTCGTCCACCGTCTCGCCGCGCTGGCGCAGGCCCATCAGAAAGGCGCCGAGCTGCGCCGGCGTCGCGCCGCCTTCGAGCACAGTCGAGATCGCCGCGCGCGCCTCCTGGCGGGAGAGCGTCGCGCCGGCCGCGAGGGATGCGAGATAGGGCTTGAGGTCGGTCACGGCCGAATGTCTCTGTTGAAGGAGAGCGAGCCTTCCGGCTCGCATTGGATCATGCGACTTTGGCGGGGCGGCGCGTCGCGTTCCACTCCTGCGCGAGATCGAGGAAATTGCGCAAAATCTTGTGCCCATGCTCCGAGGTGATGCTCTCGGGATGGAATTGCACGCCATGCACGGGCGCGCTCTCATGCGAGAGGCCCATGATGAGCCCGTCGGGCGTCTCGGCGGTGACGCGCAGGCAGGAGGGCAAGGTCTCGCGCGCGACGATCAGCGAGTGATAGCGCGTCGCCTGGAACGGCCCCTCTATGCCGCGGAAGATCGTCTCGCCCTTATGCAGGATCGTCGCCATCTTGCCGTGCACCGGCAGGGGCGCGCGGATCACGTCGCCGCCGAAGGACAGGCCGATGGATTGATGGCCGAGGCAGACGCCGAAAATCGGAATTTTCGCCCAGGCCGCCGCGATGAGATCGAGGCAGATGCCCGCCTCCTTGGGCGTGCAGGGGCCGGGCGAGAGCACGATCGCCTCCGGGCCGGCGGCGAGCACTTCGGCGACCGAGACCGCATCGTTTCGCTTGACCGTCACCTCGGCCCCGAGCGAGCCGAAATAATGCACGAGGTTGAAGGTGAAGCTGTCGTAATTGTCGATGAGCGTGACTTTTGTCATTCGCGCTTGGGTCCGGTTCTCGGCGGCGTGGGCTTGCTCTCCCACCGCGGCTCGATTTTTTCGGCTCTTCGGCCGCTCAAGTCAATTCATTCGCGCCGCTCGGCCGGGAAGCCGGCGCCTCTAGCCGCGCCGTCCGAGCCGCCAGTCCGGCCGCAGATTGGCGATCAGCATGATCTCGCCGATGCTCTGGCGCGTCAGCAGGCCGACGAGCCCGCCCTCGGCGTCCAGCACGCCCATGGCCGAGGCGCCGGCGAATTTCTCGATCGTCTCGTCGAGCGGCGCGGCCGCGCTCACGGTGGGGGCGTCGCGCTGCACATGGGGGGCGATCGGCGCGCTGCGGTCGTCGGCCTTCAGCGCCTCGATTATGTCCGAGCGGTCGAGCAGCCCCATGAAGCGGCCGTCTGCCGCGACCACCGGAAACTGGTCCTGTGAGGTGGCGAGCAGAGTCTCGACCGCCTCGCCGAGATCGGCGCCCCAGGCAATGGCGGCGATGCGGGTTTCCATGGCGTCGGCGACGGAGAGGCCGCGGGCAGCCTCGCTCGCCACGGTCATTTGCGCCTCGCCGCTGGCGGCGATGTAGACGAATATGGCGATGAAGACGAGGATGGGATTGCCGAACAGGCCCAAAAAGCCCAGCGCGAAGGCGAAGCCCTGGCCGATGAAGGCGGCGATGCGCGTCGCCTTGCCGCGCGGCAGCCACATTGCGAGCGCGGCGCGCAGCACGCGGCCGCCGTCCATGGGGAAGGCCGGGATCATGTTGAACAGCGCCAGAAACAGATTGGCGGCGGCGAGACGCGCGAGCACATTGAGATGCGGATCGTCGAGCTGCGCCAGCGTCTCCGGCTGGAAGGCGCCGAGCGCGATGAACAGCGCAGCGGCGATGACGACATTCACCGCGGGGCCGGCGAGCGCGACGAGCAATTCCTGATAGGGTTTTTCCGGCATATGGTCGAGATTGGCGACGCCGCCGATCGGCAGCAGCGTGACCTCGGTCGAGAAAATGCCGAAGCGCCGCGCCATCAGAATATGCCCGAACTCATGCAGCACGACGCAGGCGAAAATGAGCGTGATGAAGATCACGCTGTCGCGCGCCGCCGGCGCGCCGCCGCTGCGATAGGCGGAAAAGCCGATCCAGGCGAGCAGCAGCAGAAAAGTGATGTGAATGCGGACGGCCGTGCCCTTGAACGAGCCGAGCGTGAGCGACCAGCGCATGGAAGAGGCCCCTCTATCGACGTGACGACCGCGACGCCAGCTCATAGCAGAAATCGTCGACATTCGGCCAAAAATCCCCGACATTCGGAAAAGAAAAAGGGCGATCGACGCGTGACGCGAAGATTGCCCGAGTGGAGCGGAGAAAGCTATCAGGAGAGGAGGAAGACGTCAGAGGCGATAGCGAATCTGATCCGTCCAGAAGCGCTCGAGGCGCGTCAGAGCGGTGTTGACGGTGCGGAACTCCGCGGTCGAGACGCCGCCGATCTGCTCCACCGTCGTCGCGTGCTTCTCATAGAGAGCGGCGACGATGTCGTGAACCTCCTTGCCCTTGGGCGTGAGGCTGATGCGCACGGAGCGGCGATCGACGCGCGAGCGGGCATGGTGCAGATAGCCCATCTCGACGAGCTTCTTGACATTGTAGGAGACGTTGGAGCCGAGATAATAGCCGCGCGTGCGCAGCTCGCTCGCGGTGAGCTCCTTGTCGCCGATATTGTAGAGCAGCAGAGCCTGCACCGAATTGACGTCGCCACGATTGCGACGATCGAACTCGTCCTTGATGACATCGAGCAGGCGGCGGTGCAGACGCTCCACCAGTGTGAGGGATTCGAGATAGATCGGGCGAATTTCGTTGATCTTCTCCGCGCGGACCTGCGCCGCCTCGGTCTTCGACGCCGTATTCATGAACAAGCTCCGTCTCGTCTTTTGCGCCGGATATTCGATAGTCCGGTCCGTGTCTCGATGGACCAGAACCTATCCGCCGCGAATGAAGACCGCTTTAAACAACAGTCTGAATCCGTCGTTTACCTCCACTACCTTCGATGCGGTAAATAGCCAGTGAATCAAATTGTTAGAATTGCGTTAGGGGTGTTGCGCGCGCCGCTTCGCGCGTCTTACCCGAGCCGGGAGAAAAATGCGCGCGCCTTTCGTCCCATACGGCCGAGGCGGCCCTCGACAGCCTCGGCCTCGGGGCCGCGCCGCCTGCGGCGCTTCTCGCGCAGGCGCTGCGCCTCATAATCGCGGCCGGCCTCGAAGGTGAGGAAGAAATAGAGGCCGATGAGCGCGAGATCGAGGGCGATGAGCCAATAGCCGCCCGCGAAAAACCCCGGCACGCTCAAGGTCACGAAGATTTGCGCGCCGGCGATGAGCAGCCACAGCACGCCGCCCCAGGGCGTCGCCAGCCAGAGCCCGACGCCGGCGACGAGATCGAGCACGGCGAAGAACACGATTGCTATGGCGGCGTTGGTCGGCGCCTCGTCGAATATGGGCCGGCTCGCGGCGAGCACGATCACCCATTGCATCACGCCTTGCAGCAGCCAGAACAGCGCCATTATGCGCATGAACAGCGTGAGCATATGGCCCCAGCGCGCCGCGTCGCCCGCAGCGCCGGCGTCGCCGAGACGGATCGGCCGGTGCGGGTCGTCCGCCTCCTCATAGAGCGTATGCTCGGTCACGCCGCGCCTCTCTCGCTCCGGCTCTACTGTCCGCGCCGCGCGCGCGTCGCGAAGCGCACGGCCTCCTCGGCGGCGCGGAACAGCGCCTTGGACTTGTTCACCGTCTCGCGATGCTCGTAATCGGGGTCGCTGTCATAGACGACGCCGGCGCCCGCCTGCACATGCATCTTGCCGTCTTTGACGATCGCCGTGCGCAGCACGATGCAAGTGTCCATCTGGCCGCCGGCGCCGAAATAGCCGATGCAGCCGCCATAAATGCCGCGCTTGTCGGTCTCGAGTTCGTCGATGATCTCCATGGCGCGCACCTTGGGCGCGCCGGAGACAGTGCCCGCAGGAAAGCCGGCGGCGAGCGCGTCTATGCAGTCGCGCGCGGGATCGAGCGCGCCTTCGACATTGGAGACGATATGCATCACATGGCTGTAGCGCTCGATGGTGAAGCTGTCGGTCACGCGCACGCTTCCCGTCGAGGCGACGCGGCCGACGTCATTGCGTCCGAGATCGAGCAGCATCAAATGCTCGGCGCGCTCTTTCTCATCGGCGAGAAGATCGGCGGCGAGACGCTCGTCCTCCGCCTTCACCGGGCTGCGCCAGCGCGTGCCGGCGATGGGGCGGATCGTCACCTTTCCTTCGGCGACGCGCACCAGAATCTCCGGCGATGAGCAGACGATCTGGAAGTCGCCGAAATTGAGAAAGCACAGAAAAGGCGCCGGATTGACGCGGCGCAGCGCGCGATAGAGCGCGAAGGCGGGCAGGGCGAAAGGCGCGGTGAAGCGTTGCGACAGCACGACCTGGAAAATATCGCCGGCGCGAATGTAGTCCTTGGCGCGCTCGACCATTTCCAGGAAACGCCCGGGCGCGGTGTTGGAGACCGGCTCCTCGGCGAGAAGATGCGGATCGGCCTCCGCCTCGCGCTGCTCGAGCGGCGCTTCCAATGTCGCGACCACCAAATCGAGCCGCGCGAGCGCCGCCTCATAGGCGGCCTTTGCGGAAACGCCGGCCGCGGGGCGCGCGGGCGTCACCACGATGATCTCGTCGCGCACATTGTCGAAGACGACCATGACGGTCGGCCGCAGCAAGATCGCATCGGGCACGCCGATCTTATCGTCCTTGGCCGGGGCGAGGCGTTCCATCAGCCGCACAGTGTCATAGCCGAGATAGCCGAACACGCCGGCCGCCATCGGCGGCAGATGCGCGACCTCCTCGATCGCGGATTCGGCGAGCAATTCGCGCAGGGCGTCGAGCGGCGGTTTCGCGCAGGGCTCGAAAGCATTCGCGTCGCGCAGCGCGCGGCGATTGATCTCGGCCTTCTCGCCATGGATGCGGAACACGATGTCGGGGTCGAGCCCGATCATCGAGTAGCGGCCGCGCGCGGCGCCGCCCTCGACCGATTCGAGCAGGAAGACATTGGCCGTCCGCGCGCGCGTCAGCTTCAGATAGGCCGCGACCGGCGTCTCCAGATCGGCGACGAGCCGCGTCGCCACTAGGCCGGCGCGGCCCGCCTCATGGGCGGCGGCGAATTCGTCGAACGAAGGTTCGGACAATGCGCTCACTGGTTCTGATCCGCTCCGCCGGTCGCCGCCTGCAACGCATGTTCGTTGATCGACACGTTGAAGACCTTCTCGAGCGCGCCGACATATTGCTCGAGTATGTCATTGGTGAAGGCCGGCCGCAGCTGGTCCGCCGCCGCCTTGGCCTCGATGGAGGCGGGATCATAGGCCGGCGTCGTCGCGCTCTTCACCTGGAAGACGAGGCGCCCGCCATCGACCGCGGCGGAGCCGGCGCCCTTGGACGGCGCGTCGAAAATGGCGACGATCGCCGCGGTCGACAGCTCGGGATGCGGCGCGCGCTTCACATCGCTCAAATGCCGCGTCTCGGCGCCGGCGCCCTTGGCGACATCCTCGATCGCCTTGCCGGCGCGCAGCTCCGCGGTCAGCGCCTCGGCGCGCTCGGTCAGCGCCTTCTGCTGCTTCTCGCCGCGCAGAGCGGTCTCGACCGCCTCCTTCACCTCGGCGAAGCTGCGCTGGCGCGCCGGCTCCACTTTGGCGATCTCGAACCACACATAGCCGCCGTCGCGTGTCGGCACAGTGTCATTGTCGACGCCGACGTCGGAGGCGAAAATCGCCTTCAGCAGATCCTCGGAGCCGAAGAGGCCGGCGATCTCCTTGCCGGCGGGATCGAGTCCGGTCGAATCCGCCGCCTCGATCGTCGCGACGTCGAGGCCGGCCGATTTGGCGGCCTCGGCCAGCGTCTTGCCGCCGGTGCGCTGATCCTCGATCGAGTCGTGCAGCGTGCGCACGGACGGAGCGGCGCGCTGCTGCGCGATCTCGCGGCGCAGCTCGTCGGCGGCCTCCTCGAAGCTGCGCGTGAAGACGCTGGGGATGATCTTCTCGACCTGGAGAATGGCGAAGCCGAACGCCGTCTGAACCGGGCCGACGAAGCCCGGCTCGCGCGAGGCGAAGACCTTTGCGGCGATCTGCCGGTCGCCGAGGTCGCGCTCCTCGAGCAAGCCGAGGTCTATGTCCTTTTGCGAGAGCTTGCGCTCTCCCGCCAGCGCGTCGAAGGAGAGGCCGCCCTTCAGCCGCTCGAGCGCCTTATCGGCTTCGTCTTTCGAGGCGAAGAGAAGCTGGCGCAAATGGCGCTTCTCCGCCGTGCCGTAGCGCTTGGCCTTCACCTCGTCATAGAGCTTGCGAACCTCCGCCTCGCTCACCTCCTGCGGCTTGGCGAGCGAAGCCGGCGTCACGGCGAGCAGAGCGAGCTTGCGATATTCGCGGGCGCGAAAGCTCTGCTCGCGATCGTCGAAATATTTCTTCAGCTCCTCCTCGCCGGGCTTGGCGATCTCGCCAGCGGCCGCGGCGGGGAGAAGGAAATAATCGATCTCGCGAACCTCGTTGCGGAAGCGATGCAGCGCCTCCAGCACCAGAGGCGGCGGCTCCATGCCGGCGACGATGGAATCGGTCAGCTCCTTGCGCAGATAGCCGCCCTTCTGCTCGGCGAGGAAGCTGCGCTCCGTATAGCCGGCGTCGCGAATGAGCTGCTTGAAGCGGTCGGAGTCGAATTTGCCGGTCGGGCCCTTGAAGACATTTTCATCGCGGGTGAGGCGCAAGGTCTCGTCTTCGGAAATGGCGAGGCCGAGCGCTTTCGTCTTCTGGTCGAGCGACAGATCGGTGATCATGCGCTGGAGCACCTGCTGGTCGAGCCCGAAGCGGCGCGCCTCCTCATTGGTGATGGCGCGGCGAGCGCGCTGCTGCAGGCGGCGCAGCTCATTCTGATAGGCGCTGCGATAGGCGTCGACCGAAATTTCGCCCGCGCCCACTTTGGCGAGCCGCGTGGAGGTGAAGCCGCGGAACACGTCGCCTATGCCCCACACCGCGAAGCTCAGCGCGATGAAGCCCATGACGAGCCCGAGGACGATGCGGCCGATCCGATGTTGCGAGGCGATGCGAAGGCCTTCCAGCATGATTTGGGGCTTCCCTTGGGCGTTGCGGTCTCCGGCTCTTTCGTGCGCTCACGGCCGGAATTGGCGCGGACTATAGGTAGCGTCGCCTCCACTTGCAATCTTGCGCTCCGCCGCCCCTTCGGGCGGGCTCTGGCGCGGCGGCGCTCGGCGTGGGCCGAGGGAACCGACCCGCTTCCCGCACGTTGTGACGCCCTGGGGGGCCGCCGCGGGCGCTGGCTCGCGATACGGGAGTGTGCATATGAACCTCACGAATCTGACCATGGGCGCGGTCGCGCTCGGATTGCTCGCCATCTCTCTACCGGCGATGACGGCTCCGGCGCTGGCGCTGCCCTCGGCGGTTCCGGCGCTCGCCGCCGGCGCGGCCTCAGATATCGCCAAGGCTCGTTATCAGGACTATCTGGGCGCGCGCGCCTCCAAGGCGACGAAAGGTCGCTCCTCGGCGACGTCTCAGAAATATTCCAAATCCGGCGCGGCCTCCGGCAAGGCGCGCATGGCCGGCCAGAGCGGATCGCAGGGGCGCTCGGCGATCCAGGGCCGCTCCTCCTCCAGTCAGGGCCGCTCCGATAATCAGGGGCGGTCGCAGCAGTGGCGCTCCTCGGTCGGCGGCCATGGCATAGCGCCCTATAGCGACATTCCGCATCGCGCCATGAAGCGCTGACGAAGCGCTTCGACGCGCATCGTTCCGGCCGTCGGACGCGTCTCGCGCCGGCGGCCATGCGCGTTTAACGCGCCGTTAACCATGGGCGCGGACACTCGGGCCACTGAGACATCGCCTCGGCGTCGCTCAGGAGGTCCTTCATGTGGACGGCAGCGGCGCGCCGCCTAGCGCCCCCTTCGCGGCCCAATGGCCTTCGGATTCTCGGCGTCATCGTCGTGTCCGTCTGCGCGGGCGCGGCGGCCGGCTTTTTTCTCGGCTCGCGCACCGGCGTCAAGACCGCGCTGCAGGCCGCGCAGAGCATAGACGGCCAGACCCTCGCCAAGGCGCTCGACTGGAAGCCCGAAGTCTCCTTCGGGATCGAGCAGCGTCGCGAGATCGCCCGCTTGCTCGACGAGGCGCGGGCGACGCGCGCGCTGATCGAATCGCTTCGCCACGACGAGGAGGCGCTGCGCGCCGGCGTGCGGCTGCGCGCGCTGGAGACGGCGCGCGATTTCGGCGCCGCGCGGCTGGAGCAGATCGAGCAGCGGCTCGACCGGCTCGACGGCGCGCGCATCGATCCCGCGCCGACCGGCTCCCTGCCCAAGGGCGAGGCCCGCCGCGAGTCCCGCGCCGCGCCGATGGGGACGCGGTGATCGCGCTCGCGCCGGCCCGGCGCCGATTTTCGGCGATCCCGCCCGGCGGCGACACGCAATTGTCATAAGGCTTGGCCATTGGACGGCGGCGCGTGGCTTTTTCCGTCTCTGCGGAGATGACGGCGATATCCGGCTGTGCGACATGCTGTCCCGCCGGAGCCCCAGCCGCCGGCCATCCCTGCGCCTCGCTTCGCCGAAAGCCTTCGATCATGCTGAATCGTTTCGTCGCGCTCACCTCGCTCGGCCGCCGCACTCTGCCCAATCTGTGGGATTTCGTCGCTCTCGCGCTCGTCCTCGGCGTTTTCGCGCTCGCCGCGCTGGGCTGGCGCGGCATGGCGCTGCCGCTCGAGGCGCCGGAGACGGCGCAATTGTCGCTCGATTATTGGGAGCTGCCCTATTACGGACTGCGCACGACGCTGCGCATGTTCGCGGCGATCGGCTTCTCGCTGCTCTTCACGCTGGTCTACGCCACGCTCGCCGCCAAGAGCCGGCGCGCCGAGATGATTCTGGTGCCGCTGCTCGATGTGCTTCAGTCGGTGCCGGTGCTCGGCTTTCTCTCCTTCACGGTGACGTTCTTTCTCGGCCTCTTCCCCGGCTCGACGCTCGGGGCGGAGGGCGCGGCGATCTTCGCCATCTTCACCAGCCAGGCTTGGAACATGGCCTTCTCCTTCCACCAGTCGCTGCGCACCGTGCCGCGCGATCTCGACGAGGTGGCCAAGGGCTTCGGCCTCACGCCTTGGCAGAAATTCTGGCAGCTCGAGGCGCCCTTCGCGATGCCGGGCCTCATCTGGAACATGATGATGTCCATGTCCGGCGGCTGGTTCTTCGTCGTCGCCTCGGAGGCGATCACCGTCGGCGACGTCAATGTCCGCCTGCCGGGCGTCGGCTCCTATCTCGCTCTGGCGATCGAGAGCAAGCGCATCGATTGCGTCGTGGCGGCGGTGGTCGCGGTGGCGCTCATCATTCTGGCCTATGACCAATTGCTGTTTCGGCCTATCGTCGCCTTCTCGGGCAAGTTCCGCGTCGAGCTGTCGGCCTCGCAGGACGAAGCCGAAAGCTGGGTGCGCGATCTCTTCGTGCGCACGCGCTGGCTGCGCGCCGCCGCCGCCTGGCCGGCTTCGCTGCTGCGCCGCGCCTCGCTGTGGAAAATGGCCTTGCCCTACGCGGCGCCGCGCCTGCCGGAGAGCCGCCGCGGGGCGGTGGTCTTCGATGTCGTATGGTTCGCGGCCGTCGGCGCGGCGCTGCTCTATTCGCTGTCGCTGGTGTTCGAATTTCTGCGCAGCGCGGTGAGCCTCGAGGAGTTCCGCCATGCGCTGCTGCTGACCTTCTACACGCTGATCCGCGTCGTCGTGCTGATCGCGCTCGCCACGCTGGTCTGGGTTCCGATCGGCGTCTTTGTGGGCCTGCGTCCGCGCATCGCCGAGAAAATCCAGCCGCTGGCGCAATTTCTGGCGGCCTTTCCGGCGAATGTCCTTTTCCCCATAGCGGTCGTCGGCATTCTCACCTTCCGGCTCGATCCCGACATATGGCTGTCGCTGCTGATCATCTTCGGCACGCAATGGTACATATTGTTCAATGTCATCGCCGGCGCCTCGGCTTTCCCGAACGATCTCCGCGAGGTCTCCGCCAATTTCGGCATTCGCGGCTTCGCCTGGTGGAAGAACGTCATTCTGCCGGCGATCTTCCCCTATTACGTGACCGGCGCGCTCACCGCCTCGGGCGGCTCGTGGAACGCCGCCATCGTCGCCGAATATGTGAAATGGGGCGACGACACGATCGAGGCGCAGGGCATAGGCGCCTATATCGCCGCGGCGACCGCGGCCGGCGACTATCCGAAGATCGTGCTCGGCGTCTCGCTGATGAGCGTCGTCGTCATATTGTTCAACCGTCTCTTCTGGCGCCAATTGTTCGGCTTCGTCGAACGGCGCCTGCGCCTGTCCTGAAGGGTTCCGCCATGTCCGCGACGAAAGCGCCTCTGCTCGAGCTCCGCAATGTCTTCCAGGCCTATGGCCGCTCTTCCGGCGAAAAAGGCCCGATCGTTCTCGACGATATCTCGCTGCGGCTCGACGACGGCGAGATCGTCGGCCTGCTCGGACGTTCCGGCTGCGGCAAATCCTCGCTGCTGCGCATCGTCTCCGGCCTGGCGCGGCCGACCGGCGGCGAGGTTCTCTATCGCGGCGAGAAAGTGGCCGGCCCGGTCGATGGCGTCGCCATGGTGTTTCAGAGCTTCGCCCTGTTTCCCTGGCTCTCCGTGCTCGCCAATGTGGAGCTCGGCCTGCGCGCCAAAGGCGTGCGCGAGGCGGACGCCCGCCGCCGCGCGCTGAAGGCGATCGACATCATCGGCCTCGACGGCTTCGAGAACGCTTTTCCCAAGGAGATTTCCGGCGGTATGCGCCAGCGCGTCGGCTTTGCGCGCGCGCTCGTCGTCGCGCCCAATATTCTCTTGATGGACGAGCCTTTCTCGGCGCTCGACGTGCTGACCGCGGAAACCTTGCGCACCGATCTCCTCGATCTGTGGGTGGAAGGCCGGATGCCCATCAAATCCATACTGATGGTCACGCACAACATCGAGGAGGCGGTGCTGATGTGCGACCGCATCGTGGTGCTCTCCTCCAATCCCGGCCGCATCGCCGCGGAAATCCGCGTGACGCTGGCGCATCCGCGCAATCGGCTCGATCCGGAGTTCCGCCAGCTCGTCGACCAGATCTATGCGCTGATGACGCGCCGCGCCGAGCCGGCGAAGATGCGGGAGTCGACCTTCCCGGGCCTCGGCCTCGGCATGGCGCTGCCCACCGTCTCGACCAACACGCTGGCCGGCATGATCGAGGAGGTGGCGGCGCCGCCTTATGACGGCAAGGCCGATCTGCCGACGCTCGCCGACAGCCTGCAGCTCGAGATCGACGAGCTCTTCCCCGTCGCCGAGACGCTGCAGCTGCTGCGCTTCGCCGAGCTCGCCGAGGGCGATATAAGGCTGACGACGGCCGGCAAGCGCTTCGCGGAGATGGACGTCGACCAGCGCAAGAAGCTGTTCGGCGACCATTTGCTCGCTTATGTGCCGCTGGCGCAGCGCATCCGCCGCGTGCTGGACGAGCGGCCGTCGCATTACGCGCCCGCCACGCGCTTCCGCGAGGAGCTCGAGGATTACATGAGCGAGGACTATGCGGAGATGACGCTGCGCAGCGTCACCACCTGGGGCCGCTATGGCGAGATTTTCGCCTATGACGAAGGCGCGCAGGCCTTCAGCCTGGAAAATCCGCAATAGGCGCAAATGGGCGCGCCATCGGTCACCGCACGCGGTTCAGTTGCCCGCGCAGCTCGCCTTCCGGATGCTTGGCCGAATGGATGTTGAAATACCATTGGCCGTCTTCGAGTTGCTTGACCTGCTTGGCGTCGAGCGTCGCCGAGCCCTGGAATGTCTCTTCCAAGGCCTCGACCGGCAGCACCGGCGCGGCTTTCTCGCCGGCCTTGGCGGGCCCATGGAAATGCGCCTTCAGCTCCTGGCCCTCGAGACCGACAAAATAGCCCTTCCAGCTGATTTTCCGTGTCTTCGGGTCCAGCGTCACGGCGATGGAGCCGACGCCTTTGCTCGCGCTCGGCGGAGTTTCCGCTCCGCCGGAGAGATCGCCCTTGAACATCTGCACTTCGGCGAAAGCGGGCGAGGACGCGACGGCGAGTGCGACCGCGGCCGCGAGCGATGCATTCCTGGACATTTGTAGACCTCCTGTGTCAAATGGCGGAAACAGCGCCCCCGAGGGCTTGCCACCTAACGCGTCCGCGCGACGCTTCAAGCCGCCTGCCCGAGCCTTTGCGGCTGCGGCGCGAGAGCAGATCGTGCGGCGGCGCAGAGATTTTGGGAAGACGACATGGCCGAGTGGTATAACGAGATCAGCCTCGAGGATTTGAAGAGCGGCATCGCCGACAAATCGATCATTCTGGTCGATGTGCGCGAGGCGGACGAATACGCCCAGGGCCATATCGACGGCGCTTTGTTCGTGCCGCTGTCCGTCTTCGATCCGAGCAAGATTCCGGCTCCGGCCGAGGGCCAGAAGGTCGTGGTCTATTGCCGCTCCGGCAAGCGCTCGGTGAACGCCATGGAGCAGGCCCGCCTCTTCGGCCGCCGCGACGTGAGCACGCATTTCGGCGGCGGCATCATCGGCTGGCAGAAGGCCGGGGAGCCGGTCGTCACGGGGATGTGAGGGGGCTGCAGGCTCCCGTTTTTGCCTGCAGTAGATCCATGAAGAGCCGCGCGGCGCGCGATGGCGTGCGTCCCGACGCCGCGGCCAGGCCGAATTCGCGGTAGAGCGGCGGATCGAGCCGCGCGACACGTAAGCCCTTCCGCTTTTCCGGTAAGGTCGACTCGGGCGCGAGGCCGACACCGACGCCTTCGCGGACGAGGGCAATGGCGCTCGTCCAGTCGCGCACCTCCATTCGGATATTCGTCAAAGACAAGCCGGCATGTTCGGCGAGCGTGCGCGCATGGACATGGCATCCTCCGGTCGCGAGCACGAAAGGCTCCGCCGTCAGTTCGGCGAGCGACACGGATGATCCACGTCGCGCCAGACGATGAGAAGCGGGCAGAACGCAGACCCAGGCGTCCCGCCCAACCGCGATCGTGTTTCTCTCTGGCGGCGGATTCAATACGACGCCGATGTCCACCGATCCCTCGTCGAGCCAGATCTCGACCTCCTGATCATCCGTCTCGAGCGCGATCACGTCTATGTCGGGGTGGAGCGTGCGGAAGCGCCGGAGCAGGGGCGGCAGAAAGGTCGCGAACACGCTGGGGAAGGCGGCGATGCGGAGCGCGCCGAACGGCTCCCCGGCCGCAATCGCCGCTTCTCGGCGGATCGCCTCCACATGAGTGAAGGCCGCGCGGGCGTGCTCGAGAACGCGTTCTCCGAACGCCGTCAGCTCGATTCCGTTTGCTTTCCTCACCAATAATTTGACGCCGAGACTCTCCTCCAGCGCCGCGAGCGCCTGGCTCAGGCCGGACTGCGTGACGCCGATCGCTGCGGCCGCGTCGGTGATGCTGCCGGATTCTGCTATGGCGATCAGGCCGCGGAGCTGTGTCAGCTTCATATTAGAGCTGCTTATATGAGAAATCTTATTCCGTAATTTTTCTTCTTCCCTGCGTCATGTCAACATGCCCGCGTCCTTCTTCGACGGAGATGTCCGGATGAAGCTGTATTTTGCCGCCGGCGCCTGCTCTTTCGCGCCGCATATAGCGTTGCAGGAGCTGGGGTTGCCCTACGAGCTGGTACGGGTGAACAATCGAACCAAGAGGACGTCGGAGGGCGGCGATTTCTGGACGGTCAATCCGAAAGGCTATGTCGCCGCGCTCCGCCTGGATTGTGGCGCGACGCTGACCGAAGCGCCGGCGATTCTCCAATTTCTCGCCGATCTGAAACCGGAGGCGGGGCTCGCGCCGCCGAACGGCGAATTGGAGCGCGTGCGTCTTCAGGAATGGCTCAACTTCATCGCCAGCGAGCTTCACGCCGGTTCGAGCCCTTTGTTCGATCAGGCGTTGCCGAAGGCGGCGCGAGAGTTCTTCGAGGCGCGACTGTCCAAGCGTTTCGATTGGCTCGATTCGGCATTGGCGGACCGTCCGTTTCTGATGGGCGGGGTTTTCACGGTCGCCGACGCCTATCTCTTCACTGTGCTCGGCTGGATGCCGCGCTTCTCGATCGATCTCGGGCGTTGGCCGAAGATCGGCGCCTATGTCGCGCGGATTGCCGCGCGCTCTTCTGTGGAGGCGGCGCGGGCTCGCGAGGCGGCGATCCCTGCGGTCGAATGATCGTAGCGGCTCGAAGCCCTCACTCCCACTCGATCGTCCCCGGCGGCTTGCTGGTTACGTCATAGACCACGCGATTCACCCCGCGCACCTCATTGATGATGCGCGTCGCCGCCCGGCCGAGAAACGCCATGTCGAAAGGATAGAAATCCGCCGTCATTCCGTCGGTGCTCGTCACCGCGCGCAGGGCGCAGACATGGTCGTAGCTGCGGCCGTCGCCCATCACGCCCACTGTGCGCACCGGCAGCAGCACGGCGAAGGCCTGCCAGATCACGTCATAGAGACCGGCCTTGCGGATCTCGTCGAGATAGATGGCGTCCGCCTTGCACAAAATCTCCAGCTTCTCGCGGCTGATCCCGCCGGGGCAGCGGATGGCGAGGCCGGGGCCGGGGAAGGGGTGGCGGCCGACGAAAGCCTCCGGCAGACCCAGCTCGCGGCCGAGCGCGCGCACCTCGTCCTTGAACAATTCGCGCAAGGGCTCGACCAGCTTCATATTCATGCGCTCGGGCAGGCCGCCGACATTGTGATGCGATTTGATCGTCACCGAAGGCCCGCCGGAGAAGGACACGCTCTCGATCACATCCGGATAGAGCGTGCCCTGCGCCAGAAATTGCGGCGCGCCGCGCCCGTCGGCGGCGATCTTCTTCGCCTCTTCCTCGAAAGTCTCGATGAAGAGGCGGCCGATCGTCTTGCGCTTGACCTCCGGGTCCTCGACGCCTTCCAGCGCTTGCAGGAACAGCTCCTGCGCCTCCACATGCACGAGCGGGATGTTGTAGTGATCGCGGAAGAGGGTGACGACCTCCTCCGCCTCGCCGCCGCGCAGCAATCCATGATCGACGAAGACGCAAGTCAGCGCATCGCCGATCGCCTCATGGATCAGCACGGCGGCCACGGCGGAATCGACGCCGCCCGAGAGCCCGCAGAGCACGCGGCTGGCGCCGACCTGCTTGCGCACGGCCTCGATCGCCTCGCCTCGAAAGGCCGACATGGTCCAATCGGATTTCAGTCCCGCGACCTTATGCACGAAATTGGAGATGAGCTTGGCGCCGTCCGGCGTATGCGCGACCTCGAGATGGAATTGCACGCCGTAATAGCGGCGCGCCTCGTCGGCGATCGCGCCCATAGGGGCGTTCTCAGAGGCGGCGATGACGTGAAAGCCTTCCGGCAGGCGGGTGACGCGGTCGCCATGGCTCATCCATACGGGATAGCGCGCGCCCTTTTCCCATACGCCGGCAAAGAGCGGGCTCTCCTCGACGACGCCGATCTCGGCGCGGCCGAATTCGCGATGATGGCCGCCCTCCACGGCGCCGCCCAATTGCGCAGCCAGCAGCTGCTCGCCATAGCAAATGGCGAGCACGGGGATTTTCGCGTCGAAAATGCTCTGCGGCGCGCGCGGCGAGCCGTCCTCGGTGACGGAGCAGGGGCCGCCGGAGAGGATGACCGCCTTGGGGCGGATTTCGGCGAAGGCGCGCTCGGCGTTTTGGAAGGGCGCGATCTCGCAATAGACGCCCGCCTCGCGCACGCGCCGCGCGATGAGCTGCGTCACCTGCGAGCCGAAATCGACGATCAGCAGCTTGTCGTGGCGATCGGCGATGTCGTGATGGAAGCTCTCAGTGGCGGTCATGCTGGTCTTTCGTGTGTGGGGGCTCGCGAGACGTAGTGACTACCCCTCGTCGTCGGCAATGCGCAAGAGCGCGGCGCGCCCCTCGGGATGTTGCGACCCGGCCGGCGAAAGGCGAAGGCCCTGTCTGCGAGGACTGCTCACATTTGCGGAGGTTTCTCGGAAAACATCGTCTCGGCGTCCTGCGCCCCATGAATGACGCGCACGATTCCAATTGGACGCATCGACGGCTCATAGACGATCAAATAGGAAAAGACCGGCCAAAACTTCACATTCTCGTTGGTGAGGTCCTCTCTTCTGTGCCCTATCCCCGGGCTCTCGGCGACGACGCGCAGCGCGCGACGTATTTCCCCCAGGACATGCCGGGCGAGCGTCGGCCCGCCTTTGCGGGTCAGATAGCGCCTTATGGCCTCGAGATCGCTCTGGGCTTCCGGCGAAAGGCGAAAGCGGCTCACTCGGCGCCGCGCCGCTCCTCGGCGTCGATCTCCGCTTCCAGCCGATGGAACACGTCCTCGCCATCCTCGCCTTTTCCGGCCCGCAGCGACTCGAGGCCCGCCGCGATCTGCGCGCGGATCTCATCCTTGCGCCAGGCCTCCAGCCGATCGCGCTCCTCCATCAGGCGCAGCGCTTCGCGCACCACTTCGCTCGCAGAGGTGTAGCGGCCGGTCTGCACCTTCTGATGCACCAGCTGCTCGAGCTCTGGGGTGAGGCTCACATTCATGGGGGTCGCTCGGGGACAAAGGTCTCTTTGGCCTAAGATAGCGCAATAACGAGCTTTGACAAATTTCGTTATTCACCCGCGCTTCAGCACGCACACATAGAATCCATCGGTCCCCGCCGTGTGCGGCGTCAGCCGAAACCCCGCCCCATGCGGCGAGGCGAATTGCGCGAGCTCCGGCAGCCCGGCCTTGGCCGCCGCCTCCTCGGCCGGAACGGCGGAAAAATCCGCATGTCCTTCGAGAAAGCACGCGATCTGCGCCTCATTCTCGTCGATCAGCAGTGAGCAGGTCACATAGACTACGCGCCCGCCCGCCTTCACGAAGCGCGGGGCCTTGTCCAGCAGCTCCTGCTGCTCGGCGATGCGCTCCTCTAGCGCGCCGGGGGCGAGGCGCCATTTGGCGTCCGGGTGGCGCCGCCAGGTTCCGGTTCCGGTGCAGGGCGCGTCGATCAGCACGAGGCCGCAGCGCGCCTCGAGATCGGCGAGCACATCCGCCTTCCCGCGCGGGGCGCGGACCTGCACATTGCGCGCGCCGGCCCGCTCGAGGCGCGGATAGATGGGGGTGAGGCGCCGGCCGTCGTCGTCGAAGGCGTAGATCTGCCCGCGATTGTGCATCTGTCCGGCGAGGGCCAGCGTCTTGCCGCCGCCGCCGGCGCAGAGATCCAGAACCTGCTCGCCGGGCTCGGCGGCGCAGAGCAGGGCGGCGATCTGCGAGCCTTCGTCCTGCGGCTCGACCAGGCCTTTGACATAGGCCGGCTCGGCCGTCAGCGCCGGGCCGCGCCCCTTGGTCGGCGGCGCGATGCGCAGGCCGAGCGGCGACAAAGGCGTCGGCTCCGGCGAAAGATGCGCGAGACGGCGCAGCGCGTCCTCGCGCGAGGCCTTCAAAATATTGGCGCGCAGATCGATCGGCGCGCGCGCGGCGAGAGCGCGGCCCTCCTCGGCGGCGGCCGCGCCGAAGGCGGCGTCGAAGCGCTCGGCCAGCCATTCTGGATAGTCGCCGAGAATATGCGCCGGCGCGCCTTCGAGCGTCGCCGTAGCGAGGCGCTCGCGCTCCTCGGCCGTGAGCGAAGCGGGGGCGTGGCCCTCGCCGGAAAACAGCGCCGCGATCTCCTCGATGGAAAGTGCGTGCGATTCGCGCAGCGCGCCGATGACGACGGCGCGAGGCGATTCGTCGCCCATCAGGAACGCGGCCGAGGCGCGCTTGCGCAGCGCGTCGAACACGAGGCTCGATATGGACGCGCGGTCCTTGGAGCCGGCGAATCGGTGCGAAAGTCCCCAATCCTTGATCGCATCGGCGGCCGGACGGCGGCGCTCGGCGAGCTCGGCGAGGATTTCAATGGCGGCGGAGACTTGTGCGGCGGGAGTCATTGTCGCTCTGCTTTACGGCGTCGCGAGCCGGCAGGCCAGCGCCGGCGCGTCCCTGAGACCAGATAGCGCGTGAAAAAACAAAAAGTCTCAGAAAATAGCTATAGTCGCGCTCATGGCCACATTCTGGCCTCAATAGCCTAGCTCAAGTCCTGTTGCGCCGCGAAATCCTCGGCGTTTTCCACCCCATCGACGGAAGCCAAAAGATGCGCTCTCTTCGTCCGTTCGCCGCCATTCTGCTCGCTCTCTCCCTCGCCGCCTGCGCGGCTCAGTCGCAGCCCGATTTGACCCCGCCGCCGAAGAAGCCGCTCGACGCCAAGACCCAGCTCGAGACTGGCCGCAAATATTGAGTTTTCGCTTCGCCGCCGCGGGTCGTCGCCAAAAACGGCATCCGCGCGGCGAAGATCGCTATTCGGCGTCATTCTGCGATCGAGGATGAGTCCGCGTAGAGCAGCGCCAGAAGTTTCGCCGACAATTCTTGCGTCGTCAGGCCCAGAGCGAAGGCGGTCTGTCGATAATCGCCGTTGAAGCGGCGCAATGTGCGCAGGACGAGCCGTCGTTCGACGGCCTCGATCGAATAGCCGATGAGCATGTCCACGGCTATATCCGCTGTGTCGAGCGGAATTTGCCCGTGCTGCTGCGCAGGCCGGGCGGCGGCGCGGTCGATCGCCTCCTCCTCTCCGGCGATCAGCAGGAGTCGGCTCCGTTCCGCCCCGTCTGTCGGGATGCGCGGGCGTTTGCGTCGATCCGCTCCCATCGGCTCGCCTTTCGACGCCAGCGAAAATGCGACGGGATCGCCGATGGAGAGATAGGGCCCGTCTTCGTCGAACCGCACCAGAAATTGCGGCGCGAGGCCCTGGAAGTCGGCGGCGTAGACGAACGTCAGCTCCGCGCCGAGCGCCCGCAGCCTGACGCGTCGATACATGCTCGGATCGTCGCCGTATCGGCGGCTCTTCGAAACTTCGTCACGACGCGGTCCGCGCCGTCCGAAGGGCGATGCGCCGGCGCAGGCGCCTGTGGAGCGGCCCGACATCAGGCGTCTCCTCGCGCCTGCCAGCCCGCGTAGACGCCGACAAGGGCCGCCAGAAAGACCAGCGCGGCGGCAAACGGTCCTCCGGCGGCCAGAAGCCCGATAACCGCGCCGGAGACAGCGGCGATCATCATTCCCGTGACCGTGTCCGACACGCGGATGTCCGCGGCCTCGAGATCGCGCGGGCGCGCCCGCTCGTCCGGGACCGCGAGCTCGTCGCGGCCGAAGGCCGAAGAAAAAGAAGAGATTTTTTCCTCTCCGCGTCGGCGCCTGGTCGCAGCGTCAAACTCCCGGATTCGCGGCATAAACGGTCCTTTGTGACCATAAGTAGCGCGTAAAAATCCTGTGACATCGTGCGCATGTTAGCATTGTAATTACAGGATTATTTTAACCGAGCGCATATTTCAAGGCGCGGGAAAGAAAGGACCGATTTTGTCAAGCCTTTCTGTCTCGCAACGAGATGGTTTGGTAGATGAAAACCGATTCTTTACGACGTAGAAGCGCCGTTTTGGCATCGAGACACGAGAACAAATAATGATCGTCGGCTATGCGCGAGTATCCACAGACGAGCAAAAACTCGATCTGCAGATCGAAGCCTTAGAAAAGGTAGGATGTGATGAAATTTTTACAGATCACGGACGGTCAGGACTTGATTTCGGTCGCGTGGGTCTGGAGAAGGCGATACGAAATTTGAAGTCCGGCGACACTTTGATCGTCTGGCGCCTGGACCGGCTCGGCCGGTCTTTGCCGGCTCTCGTCGCGTTGATGGATCAGCTCGGCAAGCGAGGGATCGATTTTCAGTCTCTGACGGAGAACATCAACACGACCTCGTCGGGCGGCCGGCTGATGTTCCATATGATGGCGGCGCTGGCCGAGTTCGAGCGCTCCCTCATCAGCGAAAGAACGCGGGCGGGGCTCTCCGCCGCGCGTGCGCGCGGCTGCACGCTAGGTCGGCCGAAATCGCTCAGCCCCGATCAGATCGCCGACGCTTTCGAGGCTATACGACATGAGAAGACGCAGATGCAGGAGGTGGCGGAAGAGCTGGGCGTATCCGTTCGCACGCTCCAGCGGAGCCTGCGCAACGCCTTTCCCGCCGGGAGGGGCTAGAGTCTTTCCGTGTTTCATTGAAACACGGAAAGACTCCAGGCATTTGTTTTGATCGCGTTTCCAACGCCGAAGTCTCGTCGATCGCGACGAGTCTTTTCATGTTCCGCCGGACATGAACAAAGGCTCGTCGCGCGCGGCCGCCGCGAATGTCATTCGGCCTCGAACTTGCCGCTCGCGCGATGCAGGGCGCGAATGCGCCGGACCGTGCCGGTGGAGGAGCGGTAGACCAGCGTCTCCGTCTCGATCGCTTCCCTGTCGAAGACCACGCCGAACAGCAGCGGCCCGTCGGTGACGCCGGTCGCGCAGACCACCACATCGCCGGAGGCCAGCTCCTCCAGCTCATATTTCTTGCGCGGATCGCGCACGCCCATTTCCGCCGCGCGCGCCGTCTTGGCCGGGCTGTCGAGCACGAGGCGGCCCTGCATCTGGCCGCCGACGCAGCGCAGCACGCCGGCCGCCAGCACGCCCTCCGGCGCGCCGCCGGCGCCGAGATACATGTCGACGCCCGTCTCCGCCGGCTGGGCGGTGAAGATGATTCCCGCCACATCGCCGTCGCTGATGAGCCGCACGCATGCGCCCGCCGCGCGGCAACGCGCGATCAGCTCGGCGTGGCGGGGCCGGTCCAGAATGCAGATAGTGACGTCCTGCGCCGCGACGCCCTTGGCCGCGGCGAGGGCGGCGATATTGGCGCCCGGCTCATTGTCGAGATCGACGACGCCCGGCGGATAGCCGGGGCCGATGGCGATCTTGTCCATATAGACATCCGGCGCATAGAGCAGCGAGCCGGCCGCGGCGATGGCGACGATGGAGATCGCGCCCGCCATATCCTTGGCGCAGAGCGTCGAGCCCTCGAGCGGCGCCACGGCGAGATCGACGCGCGGGCCGCCGCCAGCGCCCACTTCCTCGCCGATGAACAGCATGGGCGCCGAGTCGCGCTCGCCCTCGCCGATGACGACGCGACCGCGAATCGCCAGCCGGCCCAATTCGCTGCGCATGGCGTCGACGGCGGCTTGATCGGCGGCCATCTCATCGCCGCGCCCGCGCCAGCGCGCCGCCGCCACGGCCGCCCGCTCGGTGACGCGGGCGAGCTCGAGGGTCAGATTGCGATCGAGGGATTTTTCTGCGGCCGATGCGGGGCGCGCCATGCATTTTTCTCCGGCGATGCGCTATTCGCGCTCGATGCGGATGACCTGCGCCGGCTCGGCGATGACGCCGTCGGCGTAGATGGCGTCGAGCGCTTCGCGCACCAGACGTTCTGTCGTCGCATGGGTGATGAGGATCACCCCGACTTGCGCGCCCACATGGGCGGCGCCGCTGCGCCGCGCCGCGCGCGCGCCATGCTGCATGATGCTCTCGAGCGAGATTTTGCGCTCGGCCATGGCCGTGGCGATGGCGGCGAAGGCGCCCGGCACATCCGGCACGGCGAGGCGGATGTAATAGCCGCCCTCGTGCAGCGCCGCCGGGGCGCGCTCGAGCTTGCGCAGCGAGGCGCTCGGCAGGCCGAAGGGAGCCGAGCGCACGCCTTTGGCGATATCGGCGATATCGGCGACGACGGCGGAGGCGGTGGCGTCGCCGCCGGCGCCGGGACCGACCAAGGTCAGCTCATGCACGGCGTCGGCGTCTATGGTGACGGCGTTGGTGACGCCCATCACCTGGGCGATGGCGGTGGTCTTGCGCACCATTGTGGGATGCACGCGCTGCTCTATGCCCTGCGCCGTGCGTTGGGCGACGCCGAGCAGCTTGATGCGGAAGCCCAGCTCCCCGGCCGCGTCAATATCGGCCAAGGTGACGCGCTCTATGCCTTCTATCTCGACCGCCTCGGGCGCGATGCGCGCGCCGAAAGCGAGGGAGGCGAGAATCGACAGCTTATGCGCCGTGTCGAAACCGCCTATGTCGAAGGTCGGGTCCGCCTCGGCGTAGCCCAAGCGCTGCGCCTCCTTCAGACATTCCTCGAAGGAGAGGCGCTCGGCCTCCATGCGCGAGAGGATGTAATTGCAGGTGCCGTTGAGAATGCCATAGACGCGCTCGATCGAATTGCCGGCGAGGCCTTCGCGCAGCGTCTTGACGATGGGGATGCCGCCGGCCACCGAGGCCTCGAAGGCGAGCGCGACATGGCGGCTTTCGGCCAGCTCGGCCAGCGCCGAGCCATGGGCGGAGAGCAGCGCCTTATTGGCGGTGACGACCGACTTGCCCTTGGCGAGCGCGGTCTCGACGCTGACGCGCGCCGGTCCTTCGGACCCGCCGATCAGCTCGACGAAAAGATCTATGCCGTCGGAGGCGGCGAGGGCGATCGGATCGTCATAGAAGGTCGCGCCGGCGAGGTCGACGCCGCGGTCCTTGCCCTTGTCGCGGGCGGAAACCGCCGTGACGACGATCTCGCGCCCCGTGCGCGCCGCCAGCGCTTGCGCCTGCCTCTGCAGCAGCCGCACGACCGAAGCGCCCACCGTGCCCAAGCCCGCGACGCCGACGCGCAAAATTTCCGCCATTTGACCCTGTTCCGGAAAAAGGACTCGCGCCGCGGCGCAGGGCCGCAGCGCGGGCTGTTGTGACTTATTCCGGCGAAGGGATCAAGGAAAGCCTTCCCCCGAGGCGACGACGGCTCAGCGGCTCAGCAGCCGCATTTGGCCTCGCAGGACTTCTTCTCGACCTTGGCTTTGTCGATATTGCCATTATAGGCCTGCGACGCCTTGATCCAGACCTCGTCGCAGCTCTCCATGCAGTGCGCCTGCTTGTCGTCGCCGCGATTGTCGCAGCTCACTTTTTCGATCGGCCGCGGCGAGAAGCCGAGGTCGCCGACCCGATGGGGCGTCGCCTGGGCGAGGCCGGCGCCGGCCGCTGCGGCAATGAGGACGAGGGTGAAGACGAGGCGAATTTTCATTGTCGTTTCCTCCAATTGCGGGCCTCTCGAAACGTCGCTCGCGACGATCGCGAGGGCGTCCGGGCCTTCTTCGGTCGTTTCAGGCGCGCCGCCTTCGACCTGCGGGGCGGTCGAAGGCGGCGCGCGCCACATCCCGCTTTTCTCCGCGGACCGGTCGCCTCGAGAGGGAATAACGGGCGGCCGCCGGCGATGAGCCGTCAGGATGCGAACGGGCGCGATCGCCGACGCGGGAGCGCGCCAGCAATTGCATCGTTCTACGATCAAATTCATATCGTGTAACGATGTATCTGGCAAGCCCGCGCTCGCGGCTGCGGCGCGTTCTGGCGAGGGGCTGGGGCAGGGACCGAAGGGCCGAGTCAGGGCTCCGAATCCGGGTTAACGGGCTGAAGCGCCCAAAGCTGTGGCGAGATAATCGTCTCTCCATCCGGCGATTTTTCTGCGGAGCTTGATGCTCGTGCGCCTGGGCTTGGTCGCCTTTCGTTGCGGCTTCATCGGCGGCGGACGCTCG
>NZ_WOVC01000033.1:0-40392 GCF_011378635.1 Methylosinus sp. RM1 | reverse complement strand
TCTCTTTGAACAGGGCGAAGGCGAGGCTCATCACGGCGGCTCCAGAATCACTCCCCCGATAGGGAATCATGCCTGAGCCGATCCGTTAACCGCCGTTAACCCGAATTCGGAACCCTGCGAGCCGAACCGGCAGCGTTGCGCCAGGGAGAGCGAAATGCTATCTGGACGCCTCGCGCCGCGACGAATCGAAATTCGAGAACTTGCCGCTTTTTGTGAGATCATCCCGGGCGTCACATGGAAAATCGCAGGATTTTGGTCACCGGCGGCGCGGGGTTTCTCGGTTCCCATCTGTGCGAGCGGCTGATCGCGGCCGGACACGAGGTCCTCTGCGTCGATAATTTCTTCACCGGCCAGCGTAAAAATATTCACCATCTGCTCGATCACGACAACTTCGAGCTGCTGCGCCACGACGTCACCTTTCCATTATTCGTCGAGGTCGACGAGATCTATAATCTCGCTTGTCCCGCTTCGCCGATCCATTATCAATTCGATCCCGTGCAGACGACCAAGACCAGCGTCCTCGGCGCGATCAACATGCTCGGCCTCGCCAAACGGCTCAAGGTCAAAGTATTCCAGGCGTCGACTTCGGAAGTCTATGGCGATCCTTCCGTCCATCCGCAGCCGGAATCCTATTGGGGCAATGTCAATCCGCTCGGGCCGCGCGCCTGTTACGACGAAGGCAAGCGCTGCGCCGAGACTTTGTTCTTCGATTATCATCGGCAGCATCGGCTGAAAATCAAAGTCGTGCGCATCTTCAATACTTACGGCCCGCGTATGCACGCCCGCGACGGACGCGTCGTCTCCAACTTCATCGTGCAGGCGCTCAAGGGCGAGCCGATCACCATTTATGGCGAAGGCCAGCAGACGCGCTCCTTCTGCTATGTCGACGATCTCATCGGCGGCTTCACGTCGCTGATGGATTCGCCCGACAATATCGTCGGTCCGATCAACATCGGCAATCCGAATGAATTCACCATTCGCCAGCTCGCCGAGCAGGTGATCGACCTCACCGGCTCCGCCTCCAAGCTCGTCTTCGAGCCGTTGCCGGCCGACGACCCCAAGCAACGCCGGCCCGATATTTCCGCGGCGGAGAGCCTGCTCGGCTGGGCGCCCACAGTTCAATTGCGCGAGGGCCTCCTGCGCACTATCGCCTATTTCGACGAGACGCTGGGCCGGCCTCGCCGAGCATAGCGACGCGGTAGCGCGTTTCCGGCCGAAGCGGACGCCGGTTCGGTGTAGGAAACGGAAAGGTTTCAGCGCGCGGCGGAGCGTCTCTCTTTCGAGGTCGCGCGACGGACATCTCGCGTCCCTCGCTCATGACCGGCGGACGTCGTCCAATGTCGAGAGTCGATCAGTCGAAATTCGAAGCCTTGGCCGACCGAATCTACGAGGCCGCCGTCGTTCCGGAACTCTGGCCGGAGCTGCTCGAAACGATCGGCGCGCTCAGCGGCGCTTTCGGCGGCGTTCTCTTCGCGAGCAATCCGCAATTTTCGGGCTGGACGGCGTCGCCGCGCATCGCACCCATGTTCGCCGAATTCGTCGAGAAGGGATGGGCGGCGCGCAATCCGCGTCCGGCGCGCGGCCTCGCCTTCGGCGCCGGCGGCTTCGTCGGCGATCACGAGCTTTTCTCGCCGGAGGAAATGGACGCCGATCCCACCTATGGCTATTTGCGCGGCCAGGGGATGGGCTGGTGCGCCGGCAAGATCGCCGCCCCGCCCTCGGGCGATATGCTGGTCTTCAGCTGGGAAAGGCGCTTCGTCGACGGCCCCTTCGATCGCGCGACGCTCGACGCTTTGAACGCCATCGGCGGCCATCTCGCCCGCGCGGCGCTCATCGCCGCGCGGCTCGGCCTCGAGCGCGCGCGCATGGCCGCCGAGACGATGCGCGCGCTCGGCCTGCCGGCGGCGGTATTGTCACGCTCGCATCGGCTGCTGCTCCCCAATGATCTGTTCACGCGCTTCGCGCCCTCGCTGGTGCAGGATCGGCGCGAGCGCGTAGTCATCGCCGATCCGCGCGCCGACGCGCTGTTCGAGCGGGCGCTCGCCCGCTTGCGCGTGATCGGCGCGCCGGCCGGCGTCCAATCGCTGCCGATTCCCGCCCGCGAGGGCAGCCGGCCGCTGATCCTGCATCTCGCGCCGATTCGCGGCGCGGCGCAGGATGTGTTCGCCGCCGGCGAATTGCTGCTGGTCGTCACGGAAGTGACCTTGGGAGCGGCGCCCAGCGCCAGCCTGCTGCAAGGCCTGTTCGATCTCACGCCCGCAGAGGCGCGCGTCGCCCGCGCCATCGCCGCGGGCCGGCCCGCCTCGGAAATCGCCAGGGAGCACGGCGTCTCGGGGGAGACCATTCGCACTCAGCTCAGATCGGTCTTCGCCAAGACCGGCGTGTCGCGCCAGGTCGATCTCGTCCGCCTGCTCGCCGGCGCCACTCTGCCATGAGCCCATTCTCCTCCGATCGAGGGAGACGCCGGAAGCGCGACCCGCGTAAACGCGGGCCGACCGCCGCGCGATCATCGCCGCGTCATCGACGACGTGCTCTGGATCGCGCTGACCGGCGGCGCCTGGCGCGAGCTGCCGGCCGAATATGGCAATTGGAGCTCGGTCTACCGGCAATTTCTGCGATGGTCAGAGGGGCGGCCGATGGCGCCTTCTGCGCATGGCGCGCAGAAGGCGCCATTGCAGACTGCGCTCGCCGCCGTCTGCGCGCTGCCCGGCCGGCGAGCGGCGCGCTGACGCCTCAAAAGGTCGGCTCTATGCCGCCCGTCGCCAGAAAATGCTCGAGCCAGTGAATGTCGTAGACGCCATTCTGGACATCGGCGTTGCGCACCAGCGTGCGGAACAGCGGCAAGGTCGTGTCGACCCCATCGATGATGAACTCGTCAAGCGAACGCCGCAGGCGCATCAGCGCCTCGGTGCGGTTGCGGCCATGGACGATGAGCTTGCCGATCAACGAATCATAATTGGGCGGGATCGTGTAGCCCTGATAGGCCGAGGAATCGACGCGCACGCCGACGCCGCCCGGCGGATGATAATAGGCGATGCGCCCGGGCGAGGGCCGAAAGCTCGACGGATGCTCGGCGTTCACGCGGCATTCGATCGCATGGCCCCAGAACCAGATATCCTCCTGCCGCAGCGACAGTGGCGAGCCGGCGGCGACGCGGATCTGCTCGCTGACGAGATCGACGCCGGTCACGGCCTCCGTCACCGGATGCTCGACCTGGATGCGCGTGTTCATCTCGATGAAATAGAACGCGCCGTTCTCATAGAGAAACTCGATCGTGCCGGCGCCGGCATATTTCAGCTCGCGCATCGCCTTGGCGCAGATTTCGCCGATCTCGGCGCGCTGCTCGTCGTTGAGCGCGGGCGAAGGGCTCTCTTCCCACACCTTCTGGTGGCGGCGCTGCAGCGAGCAATCGCGCTCGCCGAGGTGGATCGCCTGGCCCTTGCCGTCGCCGAACACCTGAATTTCTATGTGGCGCGGCTTGTCGAGATATTTCTCGAGATAGACGGTGTCGTCGCCGAAAGCGGCCTTGGCCTCGGCGCGCGCGGTCGCGAGCGCGGAATGCAGCTCGGCCTCGCTGCGGGCGACCTTCATGCCGCGGCCGCCGCCGCCGGAAGCCGCTTTCACGAGCACCGGATAGCCGATCTTCGCTGCGACTTTCGCGCCCTCTTTGTCGTCGGTGATCGGCCCGTCGGAGCCGGGCACGCAAGGGATGCCGAGACGCTTGGCGGTGGCCTTGGCCTCGATCTTGTCGCCCATCAGGCGGATATGCTCCGCCTTGGGGCCGATGAAGGTGAGGCCGTGCTCGGAGACGATCTCGGCGAAACGGGCGTTCTCGGAGAGAAAGCCATAGCCCGGATGCACGGCGTCGGCGCCGGTGATCTCGCAGGCCGACAGCAGCGCCGGAATATTGAGATAGGATTCGCGCGCCGCCGGCGGGCCGATGCAGACCGATTCATCGGCGAGCTTCACATGCATGGCGTCGGCGTCGGCCGTCGAATGCACGGCGACCGTCGCTATGCCGAGTTCCTTGGCCGCGCGCAGCACGCGAAGCGCGATTTCGCCGCGATTGGCGATGAGGATTTTGTCGAACATCGCGCGCCCTACTCGATCACGAGGAGCGGTTCGCCATATTCGACCGGCTGTCCGTCTTCGACCAGAATGGCCGTCACCACGCCGCCCTTGGGGGCGACGATGTCGTTGAAGGTCTTCATCGCCTCGATGAGCAGCAGCTTGTCGCCGGCGGTGACGCGGGCGCCGACCTCGACGAAGGGCTTGGCGTCCGGGCTCGGCCGCAGATAGGCGGTGCCGACCATGGGCGATTTCAGCGCGTCGGCGTGCTCGGCCGCCGCGGCGGGGGCCGGCGCGGCAGGTCTGGCGGCGGGCGCCGGCGCGGCGACAGGGGCCGGCGCATAGGCTGCGGCCGGCAGAGCGATGGTCGCATGAGCAGGCGCCACGACGGCCGGCGTGCGCGCGGCGCGGATGCGCAGATCGCCCTTCTGGACCTCGATCTCGGTCAGATCGCTCTCGCCGAGCAGGCGTGCGATCTCACGCAGCAGCTCGGTGTCGACGCCGGCGGCTCCGGCGGCGACTTTCGGTTTTGCGGCAGTGGTGGAAGGGCGACGAGTTTGGGCTTTGCGCGCCATGATTGCTCAGGTCTTTCTTTCTTCTCGATCGAACAATGCGTCCAGCGCCAGAACGTAGGAATCGGCTCCGAAACCGGCGATGACGCCGCGAGCCACTGGCGCGATGAAGGAGTGACGCCGAAAATTCTCCCGCGCATGAACATTGGAGAGATGCACTTCGACGACCGTCGCTCCCGAGCCTTTGATGGCGTCATGGAGCGCGATCGACGTATGGGTGAAGGCGCCGGCGTTGAGGATCACCGCCGCGCCGATTTTGCCCGCCTCCTGAATCCAGTCCACGAGGTCGCCCTCGTGATTGGACTGCCGGAACACGAGATCGAGCCCGCGGGCGGCGCAAATCTCGGCCAGCTGAGCCTTTATATCGTCGAGCGTCGCGAGGCCGTAGACATCGGGCTCGCGCGTCCCGAGCAGATTGAGGTTTGGACCGTTGAGAACATGGACGGCGGGCATGAGGGTCCTGAACGAAGGGCGGGTCCTGAACGAAGGGCGCGCGCCGCCCCGCGGGGCCTCTTCTAGCCTCATTGCCGCCGCGAAGGAAGCCCCGCCCCCGTCAGCAGACCGTCTTGCCGCATTTGCGCGTGTTGTCGATCTTGGCTTTGAGCTGCTGATAGCCGACCGCGCCGACGATCACCTCCTTGCCCAGCACCCAGGACGGCGTGCCGCTCAGATTGAGGCTGTCGGCGAGCTCCATGACCTCCTTGATGGACGCCTTGGCCTCGGGGCTTTTGGCGTCCTTCTCGAGCTTGGCCGGATCGGCGCCGAGCTCCTTGGCGACAGCGACTGCCTGCGCCTTGCCGACCGCGCCGCGCGTGTTGAGCAGCTTGCGATGGAATTCATAGAATTTCTCCGGCTTCAGCTGCAGGCGCGCCGCGCCGGCGACCTCGGCCGCCTCGACCGAGCCGGCGCCGAGCACGGGGAAATCCTTCAGCACGACGCGCAGCTTGGGGTCGCCGTCGATGAGCTTGGCGATATCGTCCAGCGCGCGTTTGCAATAGCCGCAGTTATAGTCGAAGAACTCGACCAGAGTGACGTCGCCCGCCGGATTGCCGATCACCGCCTGATTGGCGGAATTGAACAATTTATCCGCGCCCTGAGTGACCGCCTTTTGCCGCGAATCCGCCTCGGCGACCTTCTGGCGGCGCTCGAGCTCGTCGATGGCGTCGCGAATCACCTCAGGATTGGCGATGAGATAATCATGGACGATTTTCTCGATCTCGGCCTTTTGCGGGACCGCGAGCTCGGCGCGCAGCGGCGTGGCGACGGCGGCGAAGCCGACCGCCGCGACGGCCGCGGCGCGGACGAGAGCGCCGAGGTCGAAAATTTGGGCGAGCCGCAGCGACATGGCAATCTCCTCGAAGGGTTCGGAACGTCCTCTTCGACGTTCGCGCGTCAGGGCTGGGTGCGCACGCCGTCGTTGAGCTGAAGCGAGCCGAGCCCGTAGTTGAATTTGGCGTCGCCGAGCGTGCGCAATTGCAACGACACCATGATGGTCTGGTTCCGCGAGAGCCCGGTCGAGGTGTTCCCTTGGAAGACCGACGAATAATTGACGGAGACGGTGGTGCATTCGTCGTGGTAGCCGCCCCCGAGGCCCAGCGCGGCGACCGAGAACAGCGGCGCCGATCCGGTGATCGTGCTGCCCGTCAGCGTGATATTCGTCGCCGGCGAGACGGTCAAGGAATTGTAGAGATAGCGGCTCATGTCGAAAGTGGCGGAGCCGGTGAGAAAATAATTCTTGGTGATGTCGTAGCGGCCATTCACCGACATGCCCTGGCGGCGCTGGTCGAAGCCGATCACCGGCTGCGACGCGTAATTGGCGTATTGCAGATTGACGGTGAGCGGATCGAGCTTGAACGAGGCGATGACATCTATGCGGCGGCCGCGCAATCCGTCCGGATCGAACCGCCCCTTGCCGACGATGCTGAAGAACGACGAAGGCGCGATGGCGAGACGGCCGACCCAGTCCGAAGTACGCGTGTCGAGGCCCGAAGAAAGGCCGACATTGGCGGCGTCGGCGGTGGAATAGCCGTTCTTGCCGGCCAGCTGCCGCGACTGGCCGACGAGGGCGTTGATGAAGCCGCCATTGGCGAAGGTCAGCGTGCCCTGCCCGCCGTAATTGATGCGCGTGCCGGTCTCGAAACGATCGTAGCCGGAATATTTGCTCCATTCGAACAGGTTGGAATCGTCGAAGACGAGGCTCTGCGCGTCCATGTTGACGAGCGAGGGGATCGACGACTGGTTCGGCCGCGCCACCAATTGCGCGATCGGCTCGACCACGAGATCGCCGAGATTGCTGCGCGCGAGAATGGGATAGCGCCATTCGACGCCGCCGCCCGGCGTCGCCTGTCCCCGAAACACGCTGTCCGCGCCATTGACGAACAGCGACTGCGCAGAATTGGGAATCGGCTGCCCGACGCTGTTGTAGGCGGCGTAGGAATTCGTCGAGTCGTAATTGAGATAGGAGCCGGTCACGCGGGTGAAGGCGAAGGGCGTCCAGGCGCCGCCGATCGGGTCGATGAAGCGGCGCTGCCAGGAGGCCATCGCCGTCGCATGTTGATAGTCGCCGCCGACGCCGCGCAGCAGGCAGCCGCTCTTGTACGGATCGGCGGAGGGCGAGTAGAGCTGGCAGACGTTATAGAGGCCATAGAGCGAATCGAGCGTGCGCGGCTGGATCGACTCGTAATTGGCGATGCTGGCGGAGGTGCTGGTGAAATTGGCGTCCAGCGTGATCTGGCCGCCGATGCCGAAGGTCTTGGCCGGGTCCACGGCGAAAGAGCGATTATAGTCGAGCAGAGGATGCACGACCGGCTGCTGCGCCTGCACGTCGCTGGCCGACAGGCCCTGGAAGTAATAGCCGCGCAGATCGAAATAGCTGCGCGGCCCCTGCCCGGTCAGATAGACGGTCGAAGACGCCTCGCGGAAGAAGTAGTTCTGCAGGAAACTGTTGTACTGCTTGTAATCCTGCAGGAAATAGCGGTCGCTGAGCACGGTGGCGTCCCAGCCGAAGCGCCAATAATCGTTGATGGCGAATTCGCCATTCGAATAGATCGAGCCGCGCCAGCGCTCGTTGCGCGCGCCATAGGGCGCGATGGTGAAGGCGCTGGGGTCGCTGACATGCGTCCCCTCGGCGCGGATGACATAGGAGCCGTTCTCGAGCCGATGACGGAACTCGGCCGCGAGGAAGGGGCCCTGCCGCGTGAAGCCGGTCGGCGTGATGGTGAGATCGTAATCGGGCGCGATCGCCCAATAATAAGGCACGCCGACGCCGAAGCCGAGCTGCTGGCGATAGGTCAGCTGCGGGTTGAGAAAGCCGGACTTGCGCTTCACCGACGGATCGGCCGACCAGAAATAGGGGACATAGGCGATTGGCGTCCCGAACAGTTCCAGCGAGGCGTCCTCGTAATAGATCACCTTCTCGTCATTGTCGTGGATGATGCGCTTGGCGTGGACGGTCCACAGCCGGGGCTTGCTCGGATCGTTCTGGCAGGCGTCGCAGGCGGTATAGGCGCCTTGCTCGAAGGTCGTGACCTCGCCCACGCGCTCGGCGCGCGGCGAGGTGAAATGCGTGCTCTCGGCGCTCTCGACCTGCAGGCTGTCGATAAAGCCGTTCTTGAAGTCGTCGGTGAAGTCGAAGCGATCGGCATAGGCGATCGATCCGTCCTTCTCGGTGAGCTTGGCGTGGCCTTCGGCGAAGACGCGCTGCGTGTTGCGGTCATAGACGACGCGGTCCGCCTCCAGCACCCGGCCCTTGTAGAAAATCTGCACGGAGCCGCGCGCTGTGACGACGTTACGGCGCTCGTCATAGGCGAGTTCCTTGGCCTCCACCACCATGCGCTGCGCGCTCTCGGGCGGCGGCGCGGCCAGCGGCTGCGCGCGACCCACGACCGGGGCCGCGACGAGAAGAACAGCGAGGGCCGGAGAGAGCCGGGAAAAAAGGCGCGACGACGCCGGCCCGGAGCGGATTCGCTCCGGCCCCGGCCTAGATTCGCGAGAGCGACGACGGGACTCCATCAGCCGTCCTCCGAATGCAGTAGAACGAGCGCACCCAACATGCTTCCGACGAGAGCAGGCGACCAAGCAGCGACCAGCGGGCTGATGACGCCCGCGCCGCCCAGATCGGAAAAGATTTTCGAGGCGATATAAAGCACGAAGCCCGAGACGACGCCACCCGAAATGGTCCGTGCGATTCCGCCAAATCGAAAGAATCTTAATGAAAAGGAAGCGGCGACGAGAACCATGGCGACCAGCAGCAGGGGCCGCGCAAGAAGCGTTTGAAATTGCAGCGTGTACCCGGTCGGGTCGAGGCCTGCGTCGCGGCTGCTGTCGCCGAGCCGCGGCAGATCCCAGAAGGGCGCGCCCTGCGGCGGCGTCGCCGCCGAGGCGAGCTGCTCGGGCGTCAGATCGGTGGCCAGAAGATAAGAGCCGACGGCCCGCGATTCTTCGCCCGGGGCGCTGACGCGGGCGTCCTCGAGCACGAAAACGCCGGCGAGCAGCCGCGCCCGCGCCGCCTCGACGCGCTCGAGGAAGACCCCGTCCTTCTGATAGACATTGACGCTGACGCCATCGAGCGCGAGGCCGCCGGCCCGCACATCGACCGCATGCATGATCGCCTGACCGTCGACGCCATTGAGGCGGAACCATTTGCCGTGATCGATGCGCACGCTGCCTTCCACGCCGAACAGATCGAGCTCCATCTGGTCGGAGCGCATCTTCATCATCGCCGAGACCGGATTATAAAGTGTGACCGAAACGATCCCGATCGTCGCCGCGACGAGCGCCGGCGGCAGCAGGAACTGCCAGACCGACATGCCCGAGGCGCGCGCGACGACGAGCTCGAGCTTGCGGGTGAGGTCGACGAAGGTCGCCATGGAGCCGAACAGCACGGCGAAGGGGAGAATCAATTCCGCCGTCGCCGGGACGCGCAGCAGGGTCATCAGCGCCACAGTGCCGGCGCCCGCCTGCGGAATGTCGCCGGCGCGCCGCAGCAGCTCCACGAAATAGACGACGAACATGAGACAGAACATGGCGACGAAGATCGCCATGATCGTCCTGGTGAATCGCGCGGCGAGATAGCGCGTGATGGTGACGCCGATCATCCGACCCTCGCGCGCGAATCGAAATCGGAGAGGCGGAACGAGGCCGGCACATGTCGCGCAGAATCGATCGCCATCGCCTGTCGTCGCCCCTCCCCCTCGATGCGCCCTGCCGACGCGACCTGTTCCGCACCGCTTGGCTAGACGCTCCGACGGCTCGGCGCAAGCCGAGGCCGGCGCGAGGGTCGATCGGCGCGGTCGATCGAAGCTGCCCTGCCCTCGAGGCTTTTCCTGGGCGAAGCCGCGCCGCCCCCGCCTCACCGGCTCGCGCGCTCTTCGACCGAAGGGTCGATGCATCCGACCGAGAATTCGTCGACCTACCTCCCCTGACGCGCGCCTCTCGCCCATCGTTTCGTAACCTTCCGCCGCTAGCTTGCGAATTTGCTCGACGAAGCGCGCGCCTCCTGCGCCGCCCGCCAGCCGCATAGAAATGGGCGTCGATGCGAGAATCTCGGATCGCCTGGGTCGACAATGCAAAAGGAATGAGCGTCATCCTCGTCGTCATGATGCATTCCGCGCTCGGCGTCGGAGAGGCGATGGGGGACGAGGGGCTGCTGCATTGGATCGTGGCTTTCGCCAAGCCGTTTCGCATCCCCGGCTTTTTTTTCATCGCCGGGCTTTTCCTGTCCCGCGGAATCGATCGCGACTGGCGCGCCTATCTCGATACGAAGCTCGTCCATTTCGCTTATTTTTATTTTCTGTGGCTCTTCGTCCAATGGCTGTTCAAGAGCGGACTGTGGTCGGGAGCCGATCCGCTGAACGCGTTTCGGCAATTGGCGCTCGCCACGATCGAGCCGTTCGGCACATTGTGGTTCATTTATCTGCTGCCGATCTTTTTCGTCGTCGCCAAGCTGCTGCGCGGCGTTCCGCCGCCGATCCTGCTGCTGGCGGCCGCGCTGCTGGAGACCGCCCGCATCGAGAGCGGCTGGACCGCGCCGGACGAATTCGCCGCTCGCTTCTTCTTTTTCCTGGCCGGTCATATGTTGGCGCCGCAGGTCTTCGCCCTGGCCGAATCGGCGAGGCGGGCTCCGCGCGCGGCGCTGACATGGCTGCTCGGCTGGGCTGCGGCCGAAGCCGCATTGGCCTTCTCGCCGGCCCCGATCGCCGGCTATTCCACGCTCGCATCGCTGCCGCTGGTGAGCCTCACGGCCGGCTTGGCGGGCGCGGCGGCCGTCATCGCCGGCGCCGCGCTCGCCTGCGATCTTCCAGCAATGGGATGGCTACGCTATTGCGGCGCCAATTCACTGGCGATCTATCTCGGATTTTTTCTGCCGATGGCGGCCGCGCGCAAGCTCATCCTCGATCATGATCTCGTCGCGAATGTGGATATGGCCTCGCTCATCGTCACGCTGACCGCGGTGGGCGGCCCCCTGCTCCTGCAAAAAATGACGAAGCGCGGGCGATTTCACTTTCTCTTCGAAAGGCCGGCATGCTTCCGGCTCGCGGCGAGATCTCGCGAGATCGAGCGGGACGCCCGCCAGGAGGCTCTCTGAGCTCCGATTTCCGACCCTGTTCGACGAGGGAATAGTCCATCGCTACGCGGTGGTCGTCGAATGATCGCGGACTCCGAGAGAGGCTGCGGTCGAGATCCGAGCCGACCAGCGTCGAACAACCTTGGTCTTTCCGACCTGCCGATAGCGCGAGCTTGCCCGCATTTTCTTGCGCCGGGGCTCTTGACCCGGTAGCTCATGCGCCGTAGGTATGTGTGCGCATACTTACATACGAGGCGACATGCACTCCGACGATATGGTCCGCAAGCCGCGAGCCCGCGACCGCCGAGCCACTCGCGACGCTCTGATCGCGGCCGCAGCGACGGCGTTCGCCGAATGCGGCTACGAGGGAGCGACGACGCGCGCCATCGCCGACGCCGCAGGCTGCTCGGAGGCCCTGATCCAGCGATATTTCAGCGGCAAGGAAGGCCTGCTGCTCGCGGTGCTCGACAAGGAGGATGACCGCTCCGACGCGGCGCTCTTCCTGGGGCGCCCGCTTTGTTCGAGCATGGCGCAAGAAACGCGCGAGATGCTCGCGCATTTGGTCGAGAAAATCTCGGAACGTTCGGACCGAATTCGCATCGTGATCTCGAGAGCCCTGCTCGATCGAGCCTTCAAAACGCATTTGAACCGCATCTGGATCCGTGAGGAAATCAGGAGCAGTCTCGAGACGCGGCTCGCTCTCTACGTCGACGCTGGAATCGCCGAACCCGATCTCGATGTCGGCTCCGCCGCCGAAATGCTGTTGAGCCTCGGCTTCGAGCTGGGCTTCGTGCATCGCGAGGTTCTCGAGACTTCACCCGAAGTGACGAGGCGGCTTCTGGAACAGTTCGCGGACATGTTCGGTCGAGCGGTTTCGGCGCCGCCCTACCGCGGGTCTCCCGCGGAGGCCCAGAAAGGCAAGGAATGAGGGACCTCGGTCGCTCCGAAGCCCTACGACGAAAAGCGCTATGTTTTCCCCACTCTCTCGAGCGAAGCCGCACATGATCCCGACGCGTCACCGAGTCCCTTCGTCGCCTTCGATCGTCACGACTCCTGAAGCACGGATTTCGCGCTCGGCCGCAGCAGGCCTGTTCGGCGCTTACTTCGCGCTGCTTTCTATGGCGGTCGCCGCGAGCTGCGAACGAGCGCTGGCCGCAGAGCCGGCGCGTCCGCCTGCGCAGGCGGGCTATGTCGTCGTCCATCTCCAACCGATCACGCGCGTGACGGAATTGCCCGGCCGCACGACCGCCGTTCTAACCGCAGAGGTGCGGCCCCAAGTCAATGGGGTGGTCCTGAAACGGCTCTTCGAAGAGGGCAGCGAGGTCAAAGAAGGCCAACAACTCTATCAGATCGATCCGGCTCTCTACCAAGCATCCTATGACAGCGCGGTCGCCACATTGGCGCGCAATCAGGCGACTCTCCAGGCGGCAAACGCGAAAGCCGCTCGTTACAAGTCGCTGGCCGCCATGAAAGCCGTGAGCAAGCAAGACGTCGAGGACGCCGTCGCGGCGGCGCAACAAGCGGAGGCCGATATCGCCATCGCCCGAGCGAGCATCTCCCAGGCCAAGATCAATCTTTCCTATACGAAAGTTCTTGCGCCCATCTCCGGCCGTATCGGTCGATCCACAGTCACGCCGGGCGCGCTCGTGATCGCCAATCAGAGCAATGTTCTCGCGACGGTCACGCAGCTCGACCCGATCTATGTCGATGTGACGCAATCGGCGACGACGCTATTGCGTCTGCGGAAGGCGCTGGCGAGCGGCGGGCTCGAAAGCATCGGCAATGGCGCGGCGAAGGTCACTTTGAAGCTCGAAGACAACAGCACATATGATGTCGCGGGAAAGCTGCAGTTTTCGGAGGTCACCGTCGACGAGGGGACGGGCACGGTTCTCATGCGGGCGATTTTCCCCAACCCCAAACACCTTCTGTTGCCGGGCATGTATGTACATGCCTCCCTTCAGGAAGGGGTGGATCGAAACGGCGTTCTGATACCGCAGCAAGCCGTCTCCCGCAACACGCATGGAGATGCGACCGTCCTGCTGATCGGAGACGACGACAAGGCGAGCCTGCGCATCATACAAACAGGTCAAGCGATCGGCGATCAATGGATCGTCATCGGCGGCCTCCGCGCGGGCGAGCGCGTGATCGTCGATGGATTGCAGAACATACGTCCCGGCGATGTCGTTCGACCCGTCGCGGTCGAAGACGCGGCGATCCGCGCCGACAAACGGTCCTGACGCTTCGCCACGGGGATTCCATCGATGTCACGTTTCTTCATCGACCGTCCGGTGTTCGCATGGGTTCTCGGCCTGATCGTGATGCTGCTCGGCGGCATTTCGATCTTTCGGTTGCCGATCGCGCAATATCCCAGCATCGCTCCGCCGCAAATCTCGATCACGGTCACCTATCCGGGAGCCTCCGCTCAGACGGTCATGGATACGGTGGTGAGACCCATTCTCCAACAAATGTCGGGCCTCGATGGCTTGGAATATCTTCTTTCGACCGCCCAATCGAATGGATCGATGGAAATCGACCTGACATTCGTGCAAGGCACGGATCCGAACATCGCGCAGGTGCAAGTTCAGAACAAGCTGTCTCTCGCCCAGCCGAATCTGCCGACCGAAGTCACCCAGCAGGGGATCAAGGTCAACAAATCGGTCAAAAGCTTCATGATGATCGTCGGCGTCTATTCCGACGACGGCGCGATGTCGGCCGTCGACATCGACGACTATGTCTCTTCCAACGTCAAGGATCCGTTGACGCGCATCACCGGCGTCGGCGACTTCACCTCGTTCGGGTCCGAATACGCCATGCGCATCTGGCTCGATCCGGACAAGCTCAACAAATATTCGCTGACCGTCGGCGATGTCACGAGCGCGCTCACCGCGCAGAATGTGCAAGTCTCGTCAGGAGAGCTCGGCGGACTGCCGGCCAGCAAGGGCAATCGGCTCGACGCCGCCATCATCGGGCCGGCCCGGCTCGAAACGCCCGAGCAATTCGAGAACATCTTGCTCAAAGTGAATCCGAGCGGCTCACAGGTGAGATTGATGGACGTCGCGCGCGTCGAGATCGGCGCGCAGTCCTATTCGACGGCGTCGCTCTATAATGGCAAGCCCTTCGGCGCTCTCGCGCTCAAGCTCGCCCCGGGAGCCAACCAGCTTTCCACGGAAGCAGCCGTGCGCGCCGAGCTGGACCGCCTCGAAAAATTTTTCCCTCCCGGCCTCAAGCTCGCCTATCCGCTCGACACCGAGCCCTTCATCACGCTTTCCATCGAGGAGGTGGTGAAGACGCTATTCGAGGCCGTCGCGCTGGTCTTCGTGGTCATGTTCGTCTTCCTGCAAAACTTTCGCGCGACGCTCATTCCGACGATCGCTGTGCCGATCGTGCTGCTCGGCACATTCGGCGTGCTGGCCGCTCTCGGCTATTCGATCAATACGCTGACGATGCTCGCAATGGTGCTCGCCGTCGGCCTCCTCGTCGACGACGCCATCGTCGTCGTCGAAAACGTCGAACGGCTCATGAGCGAAAAGGGTTTGTCGCCGCGAGACGCCACGCGCGCGTCGATGGACGAGATATCGGGAGCGCTCGTCGGCATCGCCCTGGTGCTCTCGGCGGTGTTTCTGCCTATGGCCTTTTTCGGCGGCTCGACCGGCGTGATCTATCGTCAATTCTCGGTCACGATCGTGTCGGCGATGGCGCTCTCCGTGCTGGTCGCGTTGATTCTCACTCCGGCGCTCTGCGCGACGCTGTTGAAAGAGCCGGCGCGGGAAAGCGGTCCCAGGGCCGGCTTCTTCGCATGGTTCAATCGCACATTCGCTCGACTCACCGAGCGCTACAAGAACGGCGTCCACAATCTGATCGCGCGTCCGCGCGCGTTCATTATGACCTTCATGGCGATCACCATGGCGGCGGTCGTGCTGTTCAACCGAATCCCGACCGGCTTTCTTCCCGACGAGGATCAGGCGCTGCTCTTCGGCCAAGTGACGATGCCGCCTGGAGCCACCGCCGAACAAACGGCGGCATTGAACAAGCAGATGGCCGATTATTTGCTGACCGCCGAAAAGGAGAATGTCGAATCGGTGCTGACCGTCTCGGGGTTCAATTTCGCCGGTCAGGCGCAGAACGCCGGCTTCGCGGCGATCAAGCTGAAGGATTGGTCGGAAAGACCGAGCCCCCGACAGAGCGGCGCAGCCGTCGCCGGCCGCGCGATGCAACATTTTGCCGGGAGTCGCGACGGCCGAGTCTTCGTTTTCCAGCCGCCCGCGGTGATGGAGCTCGGCAATGCGACGGGCTTCGACCTCCAGCTCGAAGACCGGGGCCAGCTCGGGCGTGAAAAATTTCTCGCTGCGCGCAATCAACTGCTCGGAATGGCCGCGCAGGATGTTACGCTTGCCGGCGTGCGCCCGAACGGTCTCGAAGACGCGCCCCAGTACCGGCTGAAGATCGACCGCGAAAAAGCCAATGCGCTCGGCGTCTCGGTGAGCGACCTCAACGCGACCATACAGGGCGCTCTCGGCTCGCAATATGTCAATCAGTTCCTGCGAGCGGGACGTGTGAAGCAGGTCTATGTCCAGGGCGACACGGCTTCGCGAATGTCGCCGAGCGACCTCGCGCGTTGGCATGTGCGCAACTCGTCGGGAAAAATGGTTCCGTTCGACGCCTTCCTCGACGGCGCATGGACATTGGGCCCACAAAAAGTGGAAAGCTACAATGGTCTCACATCCTTTGAAATTCTCGGCGCCCCCGCGCCCGGCCACAGCACTGGCGAAGCCATGGCGGCGATGCAACGCCTCATCGAGAAGCTTCCTCCGGGAGTCGGCTACGAATGGACCGGCCTCTCCTATGAAGAGCAGAAATCCGGCTCGCAGACAGCCGCGCTCTACGCCATCTCCCTGACGGTCGTGGTGCTCTGTCTCGCCGCTCTCTACGAGAGCTGGGCGATCCCTCTTTCCGTCATACTGGTCGTTCCCCTCGGCGTCATCGGCGCGATCACGGCGACATTGAGCAGCGGACTGGCCAATGACGTCTATTTTCAGGTCGGCCTGCTCACGACGGTCGGCCTCGCGGTGAAGAACGCGATCCTCATCGTCGAATTCGCAAAAGCGTTCTTCGACAACGGAGCAACGCTGGCGGAGGCCGCGATCGCCGCCGCCGGCGAGCGGCTGCGGCCGATTTTGATGACCTCCATCGCCTTCGTGGCGGGCACTCTGCCTCTCGTCTTCGCGACCGGCGCGGGTTCTGCCAGCCGCATCGCGATCGGCACGGCGGTCGTCGGCGGAATGCTCAGCGCGACGCTTCTGGCGATTTATTTCGTACCGGCGTTCTTCGTCACGGTCTCGAGCGCTTTTCGGGTCAGACCGAACGGAGCTGTCGAGCCTCGAGCTCCCGTGACGCGGGACATATCGAGCGAGCATTCATGGTGAGGCAGCCCATACAAAACGCAGGCCTCGATGAGCCGGCAATGAAATGCGAAGACGGCGCCGATCGCCGCGATCCAGAGATCGAGAAGGGCGCGCTGAGCAGACCCGAGGCCGCGAACATGGAATTCGGCCCCGCACCGATACGCCGCGAAGGCGACGGTCGTCTTTCCAAATAAGCGCGGGAGGCGCGCGGAACAGCCCGAGGACCATCGATGGGACGAATTTTCGAGAAGATCGGGCGATCCGGCTGCGCCATCGAAGGTCCGCGTCGGATCGAAATCGGCGGCGGCGCCTATCGGAGCGGGAATCGCGTGGCGGAGGGAGCGGGATTCGAACCCGCGATACGGTTTCCCGTATACACACTTTCCAGGCGTGCGCCTTCAACCACTCGGCCACCCCTCCATAAATCCCGGCCGGCTCAGATTCGGCCCCGGATCGGCGCGCACTATATTCACAAGCCGCCAGAGTGCAAATCATTCCGTAAGTCGTCCACGCTCAAACTTTCGGCTCCCGCCCAGTCGCGCCCGGAAAACAGCGACGCTCGCCGATTCGGCGGGCGCGGCCCCATTGCTACGCGCGGATTCGGCCGTATAAGCGGCCAGATGACCGAGGACAGAGCCCGTTATCGCGCGGAGCGCGGCGAGGAAACGAATCAGGAGCCGTCCCACGGCTTCGGATCGCCCGCCCGCAATGAGGCGGAGGCGACGCTCAAATCCGTGGCCGATCTGGTCGCCGCCGGGCTCGTGGATCCGGCGGGCGCGGAAGCGTTGCGCGCCGTCGAGGCCCGCTATAGCGTCGCCGTGACGCCGGAAATCGCCGCGCTGATCGACCGCGCCGACCCCGCCGATCCGATCGCCCGGCAATTTCTGCCGGACCCGCGCGAGTTGGAGACGCGCCCGGAGGAGCGCTCCGATCCGATCGGCGACGACGCCTTCAGCCCCGCCGAAGGGCTGGTGCACCGCTATCCCGATCGCGTGCTGCTCAAGCTGCTCTCCGTGTGCCCGGTCTATTGCCGTTTCTGCTTCCGCCGCGAGACCGTCGGCCTCGGCAAGGGCGCGACGCTCTCCGACGAGGCGCTGGCGAGGGCGCTGGCCTATGTCGCGGAGCGGCCGCAGATTTTCGAGGTCATTCTCACCGGCGGCGATCCGCTGGCGCTCTCGGCGCGGCGTCTCGCCGCAGCGGCCGAAAAGCTCGCCGCCATTCCCCATGTCGCCGTGCTGCGCATCCATACGCGCGCGCCGACCGCGGCGCCGCGCCTCGTGACGGCGGAACGGCTCGCGGCGCTGAAGGCGAGCGGCAAGGCCGTCTATATGGTGATGCATGTCGATCACGCGCGCGAGCTCTCGGCTCCGGCGCGCGCGGCCGTCGGCCGCATCCAGAGCGCTGGGATTTCGACGCTGGCGCAGACCGTGCTGCTCGCCGGCGTCAATGATGCGGTCGATACTCTAGAAGAGCTGATGCGCGCTCTGGTGCGGGCGCAGATCGAGCCGTACTATCTGCATCATCCCGATCTCGCGCCCGGAACCGGGCATTTCCGCCTCTCGCTGGAGCGTGGGCGCGCGCTCTACGCCGAGCTGGCGCGGCGGCTCTCGGGAATCGCGCTGCCCTCTTACGTTCTCGACATTCCCGGCGGCTTCGGTAAGGTTCCGCTCCAGCAATCGCATCTGGAGCAGGACGAGGACGGCGGCTGGCGCGTCCGCGACCGCGCCGGAGGGCGGCATCGCTACCCGGCGGGAGACTGATAGTCCCGCGCGAGCAGCGGAACTCTCGCCGCCGCCGCAAGATTGGCGAATTTTTCGTCTCATTGCTCATATGGCTCGTCTCACCACCGAAAGCTCCGCCTTGCGCCGGTTTCTCGCCCTCTGCCTCATCCTCTTCGTCACGAGCGCGGCCTTCGCCGCCGAGCCCTCCTCCTCGCTGGAGCAGTTCAACGCGCGGCTCGACCTCGCCCGCGCGACGCTCGACGAGGTGGAGGCGGCCCTCGCCGATCCCTCGCTCAACGACGCCACGCTCAAGAGCCTGCGCGATCGGGTCGATGCGCTCCCGGCCGAGCTGCAGGATGTGGTCGAGCGGCTGACGCCGCGCCTCGCGGCGCTGCAGGCGCGGCTCGACGAGCTCTCGGGCCCCGCTAAGCCCACGAGCGAGACGAAGGAGGCTCCAGCCGCCGCGCCGGCTCCGGCTCCGGCCGAGGCTCCGCCCAAGAAGGAGGAGCCCGCCCCGGGCAAGGGAGCGCGCGCGCCCGGCAACGGCCGGGCGGTCATCGCCAAGGCCTCGGCCGAAATGCGTTCCTCGCCCGCGACCAGTCCGGCGCCGGCTCCGGCCGTGGACAGCGGCTCGCTGGCGACGGCGAGCGTCAACGCCGAATGGGCGGAACAGAAAAAGCTCTATGAGGAGGTGGACGCGACGCTGAAGCGCGCGCGTGCGCTGTCGATCGAGACGCGGCAGACCGCTCTGGCGATCCGCGCGCGGCAGCGGGCGCTCTTCGCCAAGACGCTGTTCCTGCGCACCAGCGGGCTGTTCTCCCCTGCTCTGTGGAGCGCCGCTCTGCAGGAGCTGCCCTATGACGCCAAGATTTTCGGCCTGCTGCTGGAGCAGCGCGGAGAGGCCGTCTCGGCGCGGCTGCGCAATGGGCAGATCGAGACTTTTCTGGCGACGATATTTTTCACGTTGCTGCTCGGCGTCCCGGCGCTTCTCTTCGCCCGCCGCTTCTCGAAGCGCGAGGCCGAGGTCGAGGCGCCGGATCGGTTCCGCAAGGCGGCGGCGGCGTTGACGACGACCATTGTGACCGCAGCGCTGCCGATCGCCATCGTCGCGGCCGTCGCTTTGGCGCTCGACGGCTTTCAGCTCGAGGACGCCGTTCTCGCACCCCTCGGCCGGCGACTGTCCGAATCCGTGACTTTCGTCGCTGTTTCTTATGGGCTGGCGCGCGGACTGCTGGCGCCGGGCCTGCCACAATGGCGGCTCGTCGGCTTGGGCGATCGACTCTCGCGGCGGATGCTCTATCTCGCGGTTCTCATCGGCTTCGTCGCCGCGGCGACGCGCGTTCTGGAGCAGATCGCCGAATTCGTGCAGGCGAGCCTTCCGGTGATCGTGCTGACGCGCGGCGCCGGCGCCTTGTTCATCGCCATCGTCTTTCTCATCGTCACCGTGGCGACGCGCCATGAGACATGCGAGGGCGACCCCGGCGCCGATCTCGACGGGCGCGACCGGATCTATGCCCTTCGTCTGCTCGCCTGGGTGGAGATCGTCGTCATCACGGGCGCGCTGGCGGCGGGCTATGTCGCCTTCGCCAATTTTCTGGTGTTGCAGCTCGCCTGGCTCGCGGCGGTCGGCACGGCGCTCTATCTGCTGCTCGCCTTCGTCGAGACCGGCCTTCAGCGCCTCTTCCAGCCGGAGACGCCGCTCGGGCGGACCCTCGTCTCCGGTTTCGGCGCGAGGCAAGAATCGCTCTGCCAGCTCGCTGTGGTGTTGACCGGCGTCGCGACGCTCGGCCTCTACGCCTTCGCGCTCTTCGTCGCTCTGGTCCCTTACGGTTTCCAATCCGGCGATTTCTTCGGCAATCTGCAGACCGCCTATGCCGGTTTCAAAATCGGCGAGGTCACCATCTCGCCGGCCGGAATGGCGACGGCGCTCGCCCTTTTCGCGCTCACTTACGGGGCGACCAAGGCGTTGCGCCGCTGGCTCGATCAGCGCCTGCTGCCGCTGACACGGCTCGACATGGGCCTGCGCCATTCCATCGGCGCCAGCCTCGGCTACGCCGGATTCATTCTGGCGGTCGCCGTGGCGCTGGCCGAGCTCGGCCTCAGCCTCGAGCGGCTCGCCATCGTCGCCGGCGCGCTGTCGGTCGGCATCGGCTTCGGCCTGCAATCGATCGTCAATAATTTCGTCTCCGGCCTCATATTGCTGTGGGAGCGGGCGATCCGCGTCGGCGATTGGGTCGTGCTCGGCGAGGAGCAGGGCTATGTGAAGCGCATCAATGTGCGCTCCACCGAGATCGAGACTTTCGACCGCGCCACGATGATCGTGCCCAATTCCAATCTCGTCTCCGGCGTCGTCAAGAATTGGCTGCGCAACGATCGCATCGGCCGCATCAAAATCGCCATCGCCCCGCATTCGGGCGTCGATCCCGTGCAGATCCGCGAGCTTCTGCTCGCCGCCGCCAAGGCGCAGGACGGGCTGCTGCGCATTCCGGCGCCGCAAGTGATGTTCCTCTCCATGGAGCAGACGGCCTTCCGTTTCGAGCTCTGGTGCTATGTCGAGGATGTCGAGCAGGCGACGCGGGTGAAGAGCGATCTGCTCTTCGACATCTACCGCCGCTTCGCCGAGGCGGAGGTGAAGATTTCCGCCCCCGCGCCGGCGCCGGCGGTGGTGCAGGTGATGGGGCTGGAGCCTTTCGCGCCCTCGCCGCGCGCGCTGGAGAGCGGACGCGAGCGGGACTATGCGGTGGCTGGCGAATGAGTGTAGAAGGCGCGCGCATTCCGTTTCGTTCCACTCACAGACGAAAGCCGCATGTCTCGCTCCCTTCGCTTCCTCGCGCCGGCCGCGGCGCTTCTCGCGCTCGCCTCTTGCACGAGCGAGAGCCGCCTGCCGAAAGAGCCCGAGCAGCCGAGCTTCTATCGCTCGCTCGCTGCGCCGAACGCGCGCGTCGACGCGCAGGCGGCGCGGGAGATGATCTCGCTCTATCGCGGCAACAACGGGCTCTCGGCGCTGGCGCTGGACCCCACATTGCAAGAGGCCGCGCAGGCGCAGGCGAGCGCCATGGCGAGCGCCAATTCGTTGAGCCATGAGGTGCGCGGAACGCTGGACATGCGCCTCACCGCGCGCGGGATGCGCAGCGTCAGCGCCGCGGAGAATGTCTCGGCCGGCTATCACACGCTCGCCGAAGCTTTCTCTGGATGGCGGCAGTCGCCGCCGCACAATAAGAATTTGCTGATGAAGAAAGCGACGCGCATGGGAATCGCGACCGCCTATGCGCCCAATGCGAAATACAAGGTCTATTGGGCGCTGATTCTCGCCGACTGACCGATCACGCCCGGCGTTTGCGCTTGCGGCCGCCGCTCGACGCCTTGCCGCCGCCCGGCGTTTTGGTCGCCGCCTCCTCCGGCCGCACATAGCGCACGCCCAGAAAGAAAAGAATTTGCGCCTCGCCGACGATGGGCGGCGCCGCGGCCGCCGGTCTCGCCCTCGCGGAAAAATCTATCAATTCGCCCATTTCATCGCCCCCGCAATGAAGCGCGCAAATCGCGCGTCAGGTCGATGGGGCGATTAGGGGACGCCGAGGGTTAATGTTGCGTCAATGTCCGCACGCTAATATCGCCGATCGTGTATTTAGTTTGCGATTGGTGCGTATATGCCACGAGGCGAAAGCGAAAGGCGGAAGGCCGAGGCGGTCCTGTTCCGCGAGATCGTCGACCAGTTCGTCGCGCGTCCGCTGCATCCGGCGGCCGATGTCGAGCAGTTCGAGACGCTGGTCGGAGGCTTCATCGAGATGCTCGACGCCGATGTGGTGGCCGAGCGGGCTCTGGAACTGTGTCGCCATCCGGACACGCCGCGCGGGATCATCGCGCGGCTTCTCGACAAGGGCGGGCGCGTCTCGCGCATCGCCATAGAATATGCGCCGTCGATCCACGCCGGCCTCGTCCGCGCGCTGGCCGAGCATGGCTCGGCCGAGCTCGCCATCGCCATCGCCCGCCGCTCCTCTCTCGAGCGCAAGATCGCCGCCGGCCTCGCCTCGCGCGGCGAGAGCGAGGTGCTCTGCGCGCTCGCCGCCAATCGCCGCCTGCATCTCGATCAAGCGGCGCGGCGCTCGCTGCTGCAGGCCGCGCGCGACGATCTGCGGCTCGCCCGCATATTGCTGGACCGCGCCGATCTCGCGCTCGACCCGGAGGCGCTGTTCCTCGCCGCCGACGCCGGCGAGCGCTCGCGCATTCTGCTGGAGGCGGCGACGCGGGCTCTCGTCTCCAACGGGCCGGAATATGTCGCGCGGCCGACGCCGGCGCTGGCCGAGGAGATCGACGCCTGCGCCCTAGCACGCGATTTCGAGGGACTGGCCGAGGCGCTCGCGGAAGCGCTCGACTGCCGCAAATCGCGCGCGCGCGCCATTCTCGCCGACAAGGGCGGCGAAGCGCTGGCGCTCGCCCTTCTCGCGCTCGGCGTTTCGGAGGATACGGCGATCCGCATCTTCTTGGGCGCGGATCGCGAGGCCCCGGATGTGGAGCGCATACGCTCGCTCGTCGCGCTGATGCGCTCGACGCCGCCGCGCGCCGCGCAGAGGCTCGTCGCCGCGATGACCGGCTCGCTGCGCCAGGAGAAGGAGCGCGCCGCCGCCGCATCCGCGCGCCCTGGCGCCGTGGAGCAGAAGCGCAGGCGCAAACAGAAGAGCCAGACGGCCAAAGCGCAGGCGTGAAGCCGCGATGCCAGCCTTCAGGCCCGCTCTCGTCTCGCCCTTAAGGCCGCATCATGCCGCAGCGGCGATTCGTCCTTTATTGACGCCCGTCAACGACGCGCGGCGACACGACCTTTACGCGACTCTTCGTTCGGTCGCGGCGCGCCTCGATCGAACCAATCATTCGATGGAGGAAAAGGCATGTCGCTCATCACCTGGACGCCCGAGCAATTCGCCACCAACGTCTCCAAGCATGACATAGAGCATCAGGAAATTTTCAGACTGCTGAATGTTCTCGGCGATTCGGTCGCGAGTGGCGACCGCGACGCCGTCGGCCGCGACCTCGACGCGCTCATCGCTTATGTGGCCGAACATTTCGCCTCGGAAGAAGCGAATTTCGAAGCCTATGGTTATCCCGCCTATCCGGGCCACAAGGCCGAGCACGACAAGCTGGTCGCCGCCGCGCTCGATCTGCAGAAGAAATTTCACGCCGGCGAGACGGAAGTGACCGCCGATACGGCGGCCTTTCTCGTCGGCTGGCTGACCGATCATATTCCGAAGATCGACAAGCTCTACGGCTCCTTCCTCAATGAGAAGGGCGTGGCGTAAATCGCGCTCGCTTTTCCTCTCCCCGCGCCGGCGGGGTGTGGACGAATTCGCCCTCTACCCGCCCGGTTTCGGGAATCCGCCTCGCTATGTCATAAGACCCGCGCAATTCACAGATAAGCGCGCGGACATGATACGCCTCGAGAACATCAGCAAGCAGAACGGCCAGCAGCTCCTCTTCATCGAAACGTCGGCGGCGCTGCTTCCCGGCGAGAAGGTCGGACTGGTCGGCCCCAATGGCGCCGGCAAGACGACGCTCTTCCGCATGATCGCGGGCCAGGAGCGGCCGGATGAAGGCCAGGTGTCGGTCGATCGCGGCGTCACCATCGGCTATTTCAACCAGGATGTCGGAGAAATGGCCGGCCGCAGCGCCGTCGCCGAGGTGATGGACGGCGCCGGCCCGGTGAGCGCCGTCGCCGCGGAGCTCGCCGAGCTGGAGGCGGCGATGGCCGATCCTGATGCGGCGGAGAATTTCGACGCGATCCTCGAGCGCTATGGCGAGGTGCAGGCGCGTTTCGAGGAGCTAGACGGCTATGCGCTGGACGGCCGCGCGCGCGAGGTGCTGGCAGGTCTCGGCTTCAGCCAGGAAATGATGGACGGGGATGTGGGCCAACTATCGGGCGGCTGGAAGATGCGCGTCGCGCTGGCGCGCATTCTGCTGATGCGCCCGGACGCCATGCTGCTCGACGAGCCGAGCAACCATCTCGATATCGAGAGCCTGATCTGGCTCGAGGGATTTTTGAAAGGCTACCCCGGCGTGCTGCTGATGACCTCGCATGATCGCGAGTTCATGAATCGCATCGTCGACAAGATCATCGAGATCGACGGCGGCTCGCTCAACTCCTATTCCGGTGATTATGAATTCTACGAGCGCCAGCGTGCGCAGAACGAATTGCAGCAGCAGGCGCAATTCGAGCGGCAGCAGGCCATGCTCGCCAAGGAGATCAAGTTCATCGAGCGCTTCAAGGCGCGCGCCTCGCACGCCGCGCAGGTGCAGAGCCGCGTGAAGAAGCTCGACAAGATCGAGCGCGTCGAGCCGCCGCGCCGGCGCCAATCGGTCGCTTTCGAATTCGCGCCGGCGCCGCGCTCCGGCGAGGAGGTGGCGACGCTCTCGCGCGTCTCCAAGCGCTATGGCTCGCGCAGCATTTACGAGGGGCTCGATTTTCAGGTGCGGCGCAAGGAGCGCTGGTGCGTGATGGGCGTCAATGGCGCCGGCAAATCCACGCTATTGAAGCTCATCGCCGGCGCCGCCCAGCCGGACGAAGGCGCGGCGGCGCTCGGCGCCAATGTGAAGATGGGCTATTTCGCGCAGCACGCCATGGAGCTGCTGAACGGCGAGCACAGCGTCTTCGAATCTCTCGAGGACGCATTTCCGCAAGCGGGGCAAGGCGCGCTGCGCACGCTCGCCGGCTGCTTCGGCTTTTCCGGCGACGATGTGGAGAAAAAATGCCGCGTGCTCTCCGGCGGCGAGAAGGCGCGGCTGGTGATGGCGAAAATGCTCTTTGATCCGCCGAATTTTTTGGTGCTGGACGAGCCGACAAACCATCTCGATCTCGGCACCAAGGAGATGCTGGTCGAGGCGCTCGCGGCCTATGAGGGCGCAATGCTGTTCGTCTCGCACGACCGGCGCTTTCTGGCGGCGCTCTCCAATCGCGTGCTGGAGGTGACGCCGGAGGGCGTGCATCAGTTCGGCGGCGGCTATACGGAATATGTCGCCCGCACCGGGCGCGAGGCGCCGGGCGTGCACGGGTGAGCATGGCCTCGCTCAGCGCGCGAGATGCTGGTCGAAAAAGGCTTTCATCTTGGCGACGGCGAGGCGCGATTCCGGCGCGTTCGGAATCTGCCCCTGGAACACATGCGGCATTCCTTCATAGACGTCGAGCTTGGCGGTCCCGCCCGCCGCTTCGATCGCCTGATACAGCCGCACCGAATCGCTGAGCAGAATTTCCCGCGTGCCCGCCTGAATGAGAGCGGGCGGAAAGCCTTTCTCGAAATCGCCATGAACCGGCGAGACATGAGGATGCGCCCAATCCTTCTCGTCCGCATAGGCGAGCATGGCGTTTTTGATCTGGCGCTCGTAGGACATGATCGGATCGGCGTCGCGCAGCGTGACGCGCGTGTCGGCGGCGTTGCGGAAATCCGCCGTCAGCGACCATGTCGCCACCGCGCCCGGCAGGCCGAGGCCTTCGTCGCGCATCTTCAGCGTCGTCGCGACCGCGAGATTGCCGCCGGCGGAATCGCCGAACATGGCGATGCGCCGCATTTGCGCGCCGCCGGCGAGCAAATGCTTCACGACGGCGACCACATCTCCGGTGATCTGCGGCCATTTCGCCGCAGGCGCGAGGCGATAATCGACGATGACGATGCGACGGCGAAAGACGTGCGCGAGCTTCGCCATTCCCTCGAGCGCGCCGCGCGCGTCGAAAAACACGAAGGCGCCGCCATGGAGATAGACGACGACCGATCCGTCATCGACGAGCCCATTCGGCGCAATGTCGAAATAAGAGACGCCGTCGGTCTCGATCCGCAACACGGCGACGCCCTTCGCCCGCACGGCCGCGAGATCGACCTCGCGCGCCGCAGCGGCCGCCGCCTGCAGCCGCGTCCAGCCGTCATGATCGCCGGGCTCCGGCAAAGTGGGGATGACGGCGTGATCGCCGCCGATTTTCGCCAGCAGCCGCTGGCCGTCCGTCGAAATCGTCTCGGGAACCCAAGCATAGGCGGAGGCGCGGGCCGGATCGGCTCCCGACGTCGGCCGCAGCAGCGCGACCAGTAGTAGTCCGGCCGCAGCGCAATGTGCGAGCGATTCCTTCAAGGTCCCTCTCCGATCGGAGGACGGGCGAGGCCCGCGCGCTGCACAGTGCCTCGAATATTTTTCCGGTTCTTTGCTCGACCGCGGCGACTGTTTCCACTCGGCGACTTGTCGGCGCCGATTGAAAGGGCGCTGTTTCTCGAAGGACGAGCGAAGCGTCGGGCGCCGCCTCAGGAAGCTTCCCGCGTTTCCTCCTTCACCTTCCCATCCAGCAGGCAGCTCACCGTTACATCGCCCATCACATTGATCGCGGTGCGGCAGCGGTCCAAGAGCCAGTCGATCGTCAGCAGCAGCGCGATATAATCCGTCGGCAGCGCGACGGCGCGAAACACCATGGTCATGGTCACGAGGCCTGCCTCTGGAATGCCGGCCGCGCCCACGGAGGCGACGACCGAGGTCAGCACCACCAGAATCTGCTGCGTGAAGGTCAGATGCATTCCCAGCAATTGCGCGACGAAGAGCGCGGCCATCGCCTCATAGAGCGCCGTGCCGTCATTGTTGAAATTGGAGCCGATCAGCGCGCCCATGCTGGCTGATTGCTCGCGCAGGCCGACGCGTTCGCGCAGCAGCTCATAGGTGAGCGGCATGGTCGCCGTGGAGCTGCCGGTCGAAAAGGCCATCAGCAGCGCATCGCGCACGCCGGCGACCACATGCAGCGGGTTCGCCCAGGAGCCGAGCCATATGCGCAGCGCATAATAGAGAAATTGCAGCGCCAGCGCCGTCAGCACGGCGATGAAAAATCCGCCGAGCGCCAGAAAATCCCGAAAGCCGCTGACGCCGACGATGCTGGCGATGAGGCCGAAGACGGCGAGCGGCACGACGTCGATGATCCAATACAGAATGGCGATGAGGCTCGAAAGCGCCACATGCACGAGATCCTCCACCGTGCGCACTTCGTGAGTTCGCAGCCCGCGCAGCGCGACGCCGAAAGCGACGGCGATGAAGATGACGCCCATCACCGCGCCATTGTCGCCGAAAGGTCCGAGAATGCTCTTCGGCACGCTGTCGAGAAATTGCGTCAGCGGATCGGCCCCGCCGCCCGCAGATTTCGCCGGTGCGCCGGGAGCGGCCGTCGTCCAGGCGCCCGGCTGCAGCACATTGGCCACGGCGAGTCCGATGAAGATCCCCGCCAGAGTATTGGTGAGGAGTAGAGTAACGAGGCGCAGCGCCTGCCCGCCGGCGAGATGCGCGCGCATGAGCGCCTGGACGATGGCGAGCAGGATCAGCGGCGGCGCCAGCGCGCCCAGCAGGCGCAGGACGAGCTTGGCCGGCGTCTCGAGGATATGCGCCCAATCGCCGAGCGCGAGGCCGGCGCCGACGCCGAGCGCCACGGCGACGATGATGCGCGCATAGAGCGGAATGGCGCGCCAATGCGCGATGAGGCCGGTCGACGTCTCTCTATCATTCGATCGCAATCTTTCGTCCTCCAATGATCGGCGCAGCCGCGGCGGCTGGCCGATCGGCGCCGCCGACATGAAAATGACGCGAATTGTCAACCTTATAGGTCTATTCCCGGCGTCTCGGGAGTCCCATGCTCGGCGCGTCCTACGCTCTCATCGTCAATATCATGATCGCGGCGCTGTTCGCCGCGAGCTTCGCCTTCGTCGCGCTGGCCAATCCGGCCGACCGCCGGGCGCTGTGGTTCGCCGCGAGCTATATGCTGGGAATGGTGGCGCCGCTGAGCCTTTTCGTCATTCGCTTCGGCCTCTGGCCCGATTTCTTCGGCGCCCTGAACTATGTCGGCTTTTGCGCGGGCCTGTTTTTGATGACGGCCTCTCTCGCCCGCTTCTACGATCGCGGCCCGCGCTGGAGCGCGGTCGCCGGGCTCTATTGCGCGGCGCTGCTCAGCGGCGCGGCGATCGGCGAATGGCCGCAAGACAGTCTCGCCTTCAACCTCGTCTATCAGACGCCCTATGCTCTGGCGACCGCCTGCTGCGGCTGGATCATCCTGCTCGCGAGCCGACGCGGGGCGCTCGAAATCGCGCTCGCCGGCCTCTATGGGGTGATCGCCGCGCATTTCATCGCAAAGCCCTTTTTCGCGACGGCCTACGGCGTCGGCCGCACGTCGAGCGAATATGTCGCGAGCTCCTACGCGATCGTCTCGCAATCGGTGACGGGCGTTCTGCTGATCGCGGCCGGGCTGCTCACCTTGCTCCTGGTCGCGCAACGGGCGATCTCCGAGGCTCGCCGCGCGGCGGAGACCGATCAATTGACCGGGCTGTTGAACCGGCGCGGATTCGACCTCGCTTGCGCGCCTTTGCTGGCGCGCGTCCGCGCCGAGGGCGATCCGGCGACGGTCGCCCTCGTCGATCTCGATCATTTCAAACGGGTCAACGATCGATTCGGCCATGCGGTCGGCGACGAGGTCTTGAGATATTTCGCCGCGCTGCTGCGGCTGACGACTCCCGAAGGCGCGCTCGTCGGCCGCCTGGGCGGAGAGGAATTCGTCGTTTTCCTGGATGGAGCGCCGCGCGCGCAAGGGCGGCGCGTCGCCGAGATGATCCGGCAGGCGGCCGCGCTGCATGTCACGCCGCGCCTACCCCCGATCACGGTCAGCATAGGCGTCGCCGAAATCGCCGAGGATGAAACCTTCTTCCAAGCGATGCGCCGCGCGGACGAAGCGCTCTATCGCGCCAAGACGCTGGGCCGCGATCGCGTCTGCGTCGCCCGCCGGGCGAGCCTGAAGGAAATCCATAGCTAGACGAAAGTCGATCATCGCGCCGCCTTTCTTCGGCCGCTATATAGTCGCCGCACCACGTCGCATCGAAAGGCCGAGCCGGCATGATCCGCGGAATAACCCTTTCTCTTCTCGCACTCGCCTCTCTCGCCTCCGCCGCCCCCGCCGCGGAGCTGAAATCGCAATACACGTCTCTCCAGAACTGCCCCGCCGTCGATCGGCTGAAACTCGCGAATCGGACGCTGGAAAAAAGCGACAGGACCGCGATTTTCCGCTGCGCCGGCGTCGGCGGCTTTTCCGTCTATGTCGTGGACGATGATCCGCGCAGCTTCCTCGTGCTGGAGCGCGGCAAAACGCTCTATTCGCTGGAACGGCCCATGGCCTCGGCCTTCTCGCTCGGCAATTTTCCCAATGTCACGGGCGCGAAACAGGCCGAGTGGCGGCTCGATCCCGCCGGCGCGCCGGCCGGGCTGATCGTGCGCGTCGCCTATCAGCGCGCCGACGGCGCCGCGGCCTCCACGCTCATGGTCTTCGATCTGCGCGGCGAGCCCATGATCATCGGCGCGGCGAAGACGAATGAGGAGGCGCGCGACCTGATCGACGGCCTGCTCGTCGCCAGAACGCTGGAGGAAAAACTCTCGCGCGAATGCAATGCGATCTATGTCTCGCTCTGCAAGGGATTTCCGCCCGGCCCGGAAATGCTCGGCGGCTGCTTCGACGCGCGGCCCGAGATCGCCGACGAGGTTCCGCAAAAATGCGTCGCCGATTTCCAGACCAATGTGGAGAATTATCACCAGGCCAAGGGCGGCCATTGACCGAGGCCGCGCGACGAGATCACGCCGCTTTCTTCTTCTCCGCGATCGACACCAGCGTGCGCAATATGCGGCGCGCGCCCTCGAGCCGGCTCTTCATATCGGCGAAATCGCGGATGAAGACGATTCGCATATCCGGGCGCACCTTCGCCTGCGCGCTCGGCTCCATGATGAAGCGCGCGAGGCCGGCGGGATCGGCGAAATTGCCGTCGCGGAAGGCGATGATGACGCCCTTCGGCCCCGCCTCCAGCTTCTCCACATGCGCTCTTCGGCACAGCGCCTTGATGGCGACGATCTTGAGCAGCAGCTCCACCTCCGGCGGCGTCGGGCCGAAACGGTCGATCAATTCCGCCGCGAAGGATTCGATGTCCTGATCCGTCTCCAGCGTCGAGAGACGCCGATAGAGCTGCAGGCGCAGAGTGAGGTCCTGAACGTAATCTTCCGGTATCGTCACCGGCGCGCCTATGGCGATGGTCGGCGACCAGGCCTCCTCCTCTGGCTCCTCTATGCCGGCCTTCAGCAGAGTGATCGCATCGCCCAGCATCTGCTGATAGAGCTCGTAGCCGACCTCCTTGATATGGCCGGACTGCTCCTCGCCCAAGAGATTGCCGGCGCCGCGAATGTCGAGATCATGGCTCGCGAGCTGGAAGCCGGCGCCGAGCGTGTCGAGGCTCTGCAGCACTTCGAGACGCTTCTGCGCTTGCGGCGTGATGGTCTTGTTTGCGGGCGTGGTGAACAGCGCATAGGCGCGCGTCTTGGAGCGACCGACGCGCCCGCGCAGCTGATAGAGCTGCGCGAGGCCGAACATATCGGCGCGCCAGACGATGAGCGTGTTGGCCGTCGGAATGTCGAGGCCCGATTCGACGATGGTCGTCGAGAGGAGAATGTCGAATTTCCCCTCGTAGAAAGCCGTCATGCGCTCTTCGAGATCGCCGGCCGCCATTTGCCCATGCGCCATGACGAATTTCGCCTCCGGCACGGCCTCGCGCAAAAATGCGGCGGCGTCTTCCAGATCTTCTATGCGCGGGCAGACGAAGAAGGCCTGGCCGCCGCGATAGCGCTCGCGCAGCAGCGCCTCGCGCACGATGAGCGGATCAAACGGAGAAACAAAGCTGCGCACGGCGAGGCGATCGACCGGCGCTGTGGCGATGAGCGACAATTCGCGCACGCCGGTCATGGCGAGCTGCAAAGTGCGCGGAATGGGCGTCGCCGAGAGCGTCAGCACATGCACCTCGGCGCGCAGCTCTTTTAAGCGCTCCTTATGGCCGACGCCGAAATGCTGCTCCTCATCGATGATGACGAGGCCGAGATCCTTGAAGGAGATCGCCTTGCCGAGCACGGCATGGGTGCCGACGGCGATGTCGACTGTACCGTCCGCAATGCCGGCCTTGGCGAGGCGCATGTCGGAGGCGTGCGTCATGCGCGACAATTGCGCGACGCGAATCGGCAGGCCGGAGAAGCGCGTCGAGAAAGTCTTGTAATGCTGGCGCGCGAGCAGAGTCGTCGGCACGACGACCGCCACTTGGCGGCCATTGATCGCCGCGCAGAAGGCGGCGCGCAGCGCCACTTCCGTCTTGCCGAAGCCGACATCGCCGCAGACGAGCCGATCCATCGGCCGCCCCGAGGCGAGATCGTCCAGCACGGCCTCGATCGCCGCGGCCTGATCCTCCGTCTCGTCGTAAGGGAAACGCGCGCAAAATTCGTCGTAGAGACCTTCCGGCGGGACGAGCTTGGTCGCCTGCCGCAGGCTGCGCTGCGCCGCGATCGCGATGAGGCCCTTGGCCATCTCGCGAATGCGATTCTTCAACCGCGCCTTGCGCGTCTGCCAGCCGACGCCGCCGAGCTTGTCGAGAACGGCCTCCGTATCCTCGGAGCCGTAGCGGGTCAGCAGCTCGATATTCTCGACCGGCAGATAGAGCTTGTCGCCGCCGGCATAGTGAATCTCGAGGCAATCATGCGGCGCGCCGGCGGCGGTGATCGTCTCGAGGCCGATGAAGCGGCCGATGCCGTGATCGACATGCACGACCAGATCGCCGGCCGAGAGCGCGGCGACTTCGCCGAGCAGATTCTCCGTATGCTTGGTCTTGCGCCGGCGGCGCACCAGGCGGTCGCCGAGAATGTCCTGCTCGCCGAGAATGGCGAGGCCTTCCGTCTCGAAACCATGCTCGACGCCGAGCACGGCGAGCGCCGCCGCGCCCTTGCCGAGCGCCAGAGCGGCGGGAAGAGAGGACACCGTCTTCAGATCGCGCAATCCATGCTCGGCGAGCACGCTGCCGAGACGCTCGCAGGAGCCGTCCGACCAGCCGGCGACGACGACGGTCCTGCCGGCGCCGCGCAGCGCCTTCACATGCGCGACGGCCGCCTCGAACACATTGGCGTTCTCGTCATTGCGCTCGGGCGCGAAATCGCGGCCGGCGCGGGCGGCGCAATCCACCGTCTCCTTGCCGGCGCCGTCCGGCGCGGCGAAGGGCGAGAAGGTCGCGAGGCTGCGGCCCTCGAGCTTGCCGCGCCATTCCTCTATGGTGAGATAGAGCTGGTCCGGCGGCAGCGGCTTGTAATTGGAGTCGGCCGGGGCGGCGTCATAGGCGAATTTGCGGGCGTCGTAATAATCGGCGATCTGCGTCAGCCGCTCGCCGGCGGCCTCCTCGACCAGCGGATCGAGCAGCAGCGGCGCCTCGCCCACATAATCGAAGACGCTGCCCATGCGCGCATAGAACAGCGGCAGCCAATGCTCGGCGCCCTGATGGCGACGGCCCTCGCTGATCGCCTCATAAAGAGCGTCGCCGCGCGTCTGGCCGCCGAAGCGCGTGGTGTAGGCCTGGCGAAAGCGCCGCATCGTGTCGCTGGTGAGGCGCAATTCGCTCATCGGCACGAGATCGAGCGAGCGCAGCTGCCCCGTGGTGCGCTGGCTCTCGGGATCGAAGCTGCGAATCGATTCGAGCGTGTCGCCGAAGAAATCGAGGCGGATCGGCCCCGGCATTCCCGGCGCATAGAGATCGACGATGCCGCCGCGCTGGGCGTATTCGCCGGTCTCCCGCACGGTGGAGGAGCGCAGAAAGCCGTTTGTCTCCAGCCACAGCGCCAGCTCGTCGAGACGCACCACATTGCCGGGCGCGGCGGAAAAAGTGTCGGCGGCGACATTTTCCAGCGGCGGCACGCGCTGCAGCAGGCAGTCCACCGTCGCCATGACGACGCGGGGCCGCTCGGCAGAGGATTTGGAGCGGGCGAGGCGCGCCAGCGCCGTCATGCGGCGGGCGGATATAGCGGCGTTGGGCGAGACGCGATCATAGGGCTGGCAATCCCAGCCGGGAAAATCCAGCGCCTCCACTTCCGGCGCGGCGAATCGCAGCGCCTCGCGAAAAGCCGCCGAGCGCTGCGCGTCACGCGCCACATGGACGAAGACGGCCGGCCGCCCTTCCGCGACGCGGACCAGCGCGCGGGTGAGATCGGCGGCGACGAAAGCGTCGAAACCGTCCGGGACATTCACGAAGCGGAGCTTGTCGCCTTTTTCCAGGCGGGCGACCGCGGATTTGAGATCGGTCATTTCGGGAACATGCTCTCAAAGATCGAGCGGCTTCTCATGCGTATGGAAAGCCGCGATCCGGCGGAAGAGTGGCGTGTCGTAGCAGGCGGGAACCGGCGCGGCGCGCGACAGCCAGCGAAAAACCTCGTCGTCCTGCGCGTCCAGCAACGCTTCGAGATCGTCGAGCTCGGCCTCGGGCAGAGAGTCGATCGTCGCGTCGACGAAACGGCCCATCAATATGTCCATTTCGCGCATACCGCGTCGCCATGCGCGAATTCTTATGCGCCGGCGGCGAATGTCGGGATCGTCTCGGGTCGAAGCGCTCAAGGGCGGAAATCCGCTCGCGGAGGGACGGAGTACAAGAATTCGCGCGCCGGGCCGCCCCTTCGGGCGCCGGCGCGGAGCCAGAGGAATTAGCGCAGCCGGCGGGGAAAAGATAGTCATCCACAGCCTGTGCGAAGCCGTTCGAGATCGTCGCCGAGACAGTTGCAATCACGCTTCGATTGCGGCATAAGGGCCCCGTCGCGTCGCGGCGACATGGATGCGGGTGTAGCTCAGGGGTAGAGCACAACCTTGCCAAGGTTGGGGTCGAGGGTTCGAATCCCTTCGCCCGCTCCAAAAAATCTAGAAAAATATCAGATTGATATGAGAGGCTTGCCGCAAGGCGGCCTTTTCTCATTTTCGACGTGGTGTCCACATGGTGTCCACCGCCTCAATAGTGAACACCAAGCCTCACTGCGTTCGAGCGATTCAGGGCCCAATTCGCGTAGGAGTTGACGTTGAAATGTACCGGGCGTCCCAGATGGGCGACGACCTGCGCCAGCCTCGACGTCACCTCCAAGCTCTCGGGGATAATGTGGTCGACCTGCACACCGCCGAGTGCGACTGCAGTACCGCACAGCCAGCGCCTTTCCCGGTGCGCTGTGAAGACGGCATAGCGCTCGGCAGGCGAGAACACATTCGGCCCACGTTGCGGTCCTTGATCTTGCCCAGGGCAACTGTAGCTTCGCCAAGGTTGCGCCTGTTCGATACGCTCGGGCGGGACTGCGATCAACCCCGCCCACGCTAGCCATGACATCGGATAACGTGGCAGTGCAAAAGGATGCGGCCCCGTCCAGCGTCCGATCCGGCGTTCACCGATCCGCCTCCACCGACGACATCGCATTCGAGCGCGAGATCGCGAACGAGGAACGGCAGCGCGCCGTCAAGGGGCGCGAGCCCGTGATCAAGGAGCGTGAGGCCATCCGAGCGCCGCTTACTGTTCTCGCTGGGGATTTCTAGGCTGCCGCAACGGTTTCGGGTCTCAGGCCCTTCCTTTCCGCCCTTTCCGACGACTGCAACGGAATGAACGGCGCGGCCTTCTCAGAAAGAAACATCGCTCCGACGCGATCGCGATGCGCGGCGACCGCATTGCCGACCGCAGGCAGTAGCTCGTTCATTGCCCTGCGGTAGTCGTCGAGTTCTATGGGAGCCCCGGATATCGCCGGCTCGATCCGGACAACATTCTGCGGCCCCAGCAGCAGACGGGCTTGATTCGTTGCGGCTAGCGACTGGGCGTGCATGGCGGCGCCGATGACCTTGCGCCAATGGAACAGCCCCCCGACCGACATGCGGCGCGTCACGTGAAATGGATCCTGCCCACATCCAATGCTGAGCACTTTGATACGCTCGCGCGGCACGTCGTAGGCAACCATCGCCTCGATGATGGCGAGCATGAGAGGGTTGTTCGCCCAAATGCCGCCATCGATCAGGCGATAGCCGCCGCTGTCCAAGGCGCGATAGATGGTGGGCGCCGCCGAAGTCGCCAACGCGACGTCGACCATCTTCCGGCGCCAGTCCTGCTCGTAGTCGGCATGGTGCCGCGTCTTGAAGAGGAACACCTCGCTGAAGCGCCCGTCGAACGAGGGGATCACGTGGCGGACCTTCGACTCCCCGAGGAGCTTCTCGCCCAAAAACTCCTGAAGAACGCGCCGTAGGGCGAGCCGGTTGTAACGATGGAAGGCCGCGTTCACGAAGTTGTTGCGGACGAATTTCCAGATCCGACCCAAGGCGTTGTCCCACACGGGCGGGAAGATCTGGGGCCCGCGGTGCAGGTAGAGATCCCGGATCTCGCGAGCCGTCTTGCCCGCGCCGAGTCCGAGAGCAAGAATTCCGCCGGTGGAGGTTCCTGCGACGAGGTCGAAATAATCCACGATGGAGGCGTCGGCGCCGAGGGCCGCCTCAAAATCCGCAAGCACTCCCGCAGGGAAGAGCCCGCGGATGCCACCTCCATCGACAGCGAGGATGCGAAAGTCCCGATCTGCCGGCCAAGCCTGTGGAACCCGGCGCGAAGGGATTGACCCCGCCGACCGCGGGAGCACGGGCTGTTCGTATGACATTCGTCGCTCCTTGTGGGATGATTGCCGCCGCCGGCCCATTTGCCGGTTAGCTCCCAACCCTCGTAGTAGAAGAGCCATTCGCAGGCCCAAGGGATGATCGTTTCGGCGATGAGCCGGTCGGAGGACCATTCGTCGCCGCGCGGGTCATAGAGGCAGAGAGAAAAGCCTTGGCCGTCGTCATCGACATAAATATGCGGCGGCCTCTTACCCATTCCTCGGGGGTCGAGACCGATTGTTGGGGTGATGACGCGAACAGTGACGTAACTCGCCCCTATGACCCCGGTCTCAAAATAATAGAGCCGTGGGAAATATCGGATGTTGATGGTGTAGCGGCGAGCGATAGGCGTCACTTTTCCTTCCCAAGCGCCGATGAAAGTCCCATCGAACAGGAGTCGAAAGCCCGGCCAGTCGCGCCGGATCGCCTTATCCTGCTCGATGACCGCGAGCGGGCGCAAATCAGTTTCCATAGAAGTTGTGCGCCGCCGGCTGCTTGGCCGCCGCGGGCGTCACGAGTCCGCTCGCGGCGCCGATGACGCGGCCCGTCGCCGGAACGATCCGATTGCCGCCCGGCGCGGAGCGACTGACATATTCGTCGAGCACCTTCTTGGCCGGGCGCTCGCCAAAAAGGCCTTCAAGTACCTTGCCCATCTCCGCCAAGCTGAGATTGCCGCTTCGAAGGACTTGCATCTTGGCCACGAAGTCCCGCAGGTCGGCGATCATGAGATCCTGATCCGCGTCCGAGGCGGGCCAGCGGTCGGTGAGAACGTCAGCGGGGCAGCGGGGGTTGGCTTCGTAAATGAGCCGTTCCCGCGCCTTCTCGATCTCGAGTCGCGCCAATAGGCAGCAAGCCTGATGCAGCACTTCTTCGGACAGCGTCCGAGTTCGGTTAGCGTTGTCGGCGATCAGCTTAGACAGCAGGACCGAGGGCGGCCGACGTAGCCGCAAGCGATCCCGACGTGAGAACAGAACGTTGCGCCAACGCTTGATCAGTTGGAGGGCGATCAGTGCGCGCGACTTCTGATAGGCCGGCTCCCGATCTGGGACGGGCTCGGCGGGGGCCCGGGCCGTAGTTTTCCGGGCGTCGAATGCCAAGGAGCGTTTCTCGAAATATCGCGCGAAGTCCTCGTCCTTTGGAGTCTTTTCCTTGAACCATTCGGCGAGGCCCCAAGGATTGGCGAGGAGACGTCGATCTTCGACCTGGGGATCCTCCGGCTTGCTGTGGAAGATGGTACTGGTGCGGGGCGTCTGAAGCGCAACCAACACGGCGGGCGTCAGGTCGATGTGCATGCCGTCCTCGTAGCTGACGCAAACGCATCGCGTGTGTCGGATCGTCATGTCGAAATAGCGCGAGCCCTCCTCGCCCCGGATGGCTTCGTAGAGCGTGTCCAAGACGGCCTGCGGGTCGGCGTCGGCGCGTATGTTGAGATCGACGATCGCGTCGATGTCATATTCCTCCTTGTCCGACACGCGCGCTACAGTGGCGCCGATTGCCATGGAGCCCTGGGGATACATGAGCCTGACGAGCCCGTGCAGCGGGCTGGCCTTGCGGTCGATCCAATCCTGCATCGTTTCAAAACGCGCGACGGCTTTGTCGTGCTCCGTCTTGGAGAGCTGCACACTGATCGCGATGTCCGCGAGCAGAACGTCGATCGGCTCCGACACGCCGAGCGGGGAGAGGCTTTTCGGGTTGAAGTTCAAAGTTCGGTCCTTTTACGAAGAGAATTTGCGCGGGAAGCGATTTCCTGCGACCATTCCCATGCTGTCCTGATTTCGAATGCTCCACCCATGCCGATTTCGGACAGATTTTTTTGTCCGAATTCACGTGGCACGGAGCAATTGATGTCGAGGGCCAGAAGCATGCGGGCCGTCAATGACTGAAAATGAAATTGATGATGGGGCGACAGGGGGCTCGTTGACGCTCGACGAGCTGCGCGAGGCCTTGGGGTCGCTTGGGCCGCTTGAGCTCAAGAAACTCAGGGCGGCCGCGGCGGTGCTCTCACGGGGAACGGGCTACGACGTGGACGAAGTCGTATCCGACGCGGTCGATGCCGCGCTGACGACAAGGAAATGCCCGCGTAGCCTCCCGATCGTGGTTTTCCTGGTGCAAACGATCCGTAGCCGCGTCAGCAACCATCGAAAGAAGGTCAAGACGTCCGCGGTGTCGATGCGTGCGCCCGCAGGGCATCCCGATGGGGATGGCATGCCGGAGGTCGTCGATCCGTCCCCGAACGCGGAAGCGGCCTTGATCGAGTGCGAAACGGTCGACCGAAGCATGTCAGATGCGGAGATGGTTCGAAAGATCAATGATGCCTTGCAAGACGACTATGAGGCACAGCTCTGCTTGGCAGGATGGACTGACGGAATGAGAGGGCAAGCGTTGCGGGATTTCGTCGGCGTTGACCAGAAGGCGCTCGATTACATCGCCAAGAGGATACGACGAGTCGCGTGGCGGCTCTTTCCCAAAGGGTGGCGGCCATGAACAATAAGAAAACGCCGTTGGATCAATTCGAGGATGCATTCATCGACAGTGTCCTGAACATGTCCGAAAGCGAACTCGACGAAGAGCTGCGCGAAATGGAGCTCGATCCCGAGGCGGCAATCACGCGAACCAAGGCGGCAATCGCTCGGGGTATCATCAAGGCGAACAAGGCCAATTTCGCTCGAACGCGCAGTCAGCTAGCCGATGCGAAGGCGCGCCTCGCCTCCTCCTCCAAACTCGGAGACCGTAGTGGTGCGGTCGCTCGGTTCGAGAAACTGAAGACCGGCGATCCCGATCTGTCGAATAGGATGATGATGGCGGCACGCAAGGGTAAAGGGCTGAGCGAGAATGACGTCGAAGCAATTCTTGAGGACTTGGACGATCTCGAGAAGCTTAAAAAAGGCGACGACGGGAAATGACGCCGGCGGAGAAACTCCTTCAAAGTCTGGGAATTGACGATCCGAAGGAAATAGATCTGGAAGCCATCGCGTGGCACATGGGCGCGTTGGTCAAGCGACGTCCGCTCGATGGTTGCGAGGCGCTAATAGTCGGGAACCAGCGAAAAGCTATAATATCGGTGAACAGCTTAAGTATCGAGACACGACAACGATTCTCGATCGCCCACGAAATTGGACATTGGCATCACCACCGTGGACGAATTCTGTTCTGTGAAGGTCGTGACTTCGGCAGCCCGACCTCTCCAATCAGTCCGGAAAAGCAAGCTGACGATTTCGCCTCTGACCTCATATTGCCAAACTACATTTTTCTACCGATAATCAGGAAAATCAAGCGTTTGAATTTGAAGATTGTTCGCGACATCGCCGGGCAATTCAGAGCAAGTTTGACGGCTACTTTGATCAAGCTGGTGATGTCGGATTACTTCCTGGTGATTCCGATGGAAGGCGCCCCCCTAAAACGAGATGAAGGCGCCCCCCATAACGGAATGATGGCGCCCCCCGATTACGAGATGATCTCGCCCCCCTGTAACGGAATGATCCCGCCCGGGTGATTTCGTGCAGTGGCGGGGTCCGTCGTTGGCCTGATCAGATCGCTCCTTTGGCAATCCAAGGGGAGCAGTCCATGCCAGCGGAGCGGATTACGATGCGCCAAGCGCGCGAGATTATTCGGCTGAAGTCCACATCGGTTTCGGCGCACGAGATTTCCCGGCGTCTCGACATGCCGCGCTCGACGGTGCGGGCGACGATCGAGCGCGCGGAGAGCGCCGGACTGTCCTGGCCGCTGCCGGAGGGAATGAACGATGACGCGCTGGCGGTGGCGCTCTACGCCGCCCGGCGCAGCAAACGAGGCCATCGGCGGGCCGAGGAGCCGGACTGGGCGGGCGTGCATCGCGAGTTGAAGCGCAAGCACGTCACCCTGACGATTTTGTGGGACGAATATATCGCCGCCAATCCGGGCGGCTACAGCTATTCGCGCTTTTGTGAGCTCTATCGCGCCTTCGAAAAGACGCTGTCGGTCACGATGCGGCAGACGCACGCCGCCGGCGAGCGGCTGTTCGTCGATTACGCCGGCGACGGCGTCCCGGTCGTCATCGACAGGCTCACCGGCGAGCTTCGCATGGCGCAGATATTCGTCGCCGTGCTCGGCGCGTCGAGCCTCACTTTCGCCAAGGCGAGCTGGACGCAGACGCTCCCCGATTGGATCGACGCCCATGTGAGCGCGCTCGAGGCCGTGGGCGGCGTCCCGCAGCTCATCGTGCCGGACAACGCCAAGACGGCGATCGTCAAGGCCTGCTTTTACGACCCGCAGGTCAATCGCACCTACGCCGACATGGCGGCGCATTACGGCGCGGCGCTGTTGCCGGCGCGGCCGAGAAAACCGCGCGACAAGGCGAAGGTCGAATCCGCGGTGCTGATCGTCGAGCGCTGGCTGCTCGGCAGGCTGCGCCGCCGGACCTTCCACAGCCTGGCGGAGGTCAACGCCGCCATCGGCGAGATGCTGAAAAATCTCAACGAGGAGCGACCGGTCCGCCGGCTCGGCGTCACCCGCCGCAAGCTGTTCGAGGAGGTCGACCGCCCGGCGATGAAGGCCCTGCCGATCGAGCCTTACGAATATAGCGAGTGGCGCCTGCGCCGCG
>NZ_WOVC01000083.1:0-3668 GCF_011378635.1 Methylosinus sp. RM1 | reverse complement strand
CGATCACATCCACAATGCGCTGTTCAATCTGGTCGTTACCGGCGAAGGCCATATCGGCTCGCTCGACACCCAGCGCCTCCACGCCCGCGTCCACGAGTTTGGAGCCTTCGCTCAGGCCGTCCTCGCCGATGAGCTGCGCGCGCTCGGCATTCGCGTCGCCTATGACGAGAAGGAGCAAGCCGCCGTCATCCTCGCCATCCCGCAATTCGCCAATGAGGCGTTCAGCAAGAGCACCCATCAGGTCCTGCGCAACGCCAAGGCCTTCGCGGCCGGGCAAGGGCTCGATTGGGATGACATCTCTGCGGAAAAGAAAGCGGAAATCCTCCGCGAAGCGGCGGCGGCCGCGCGCCTCGCGAAGCACTGCGAGAAGACCGATCATAAAATCTGGCGCGACCAGGCCGAGGCGATGGGCTGGGAACACTCGACCGTCATGGAGGACGCGAAGATCGCCGCGCTGTCGAACGATGAGCGGTTCGAGCGGGCCTACGCCTTCGCGGCGAAACATCTCGCCGAGGAATTCCACACGGCCGCCGTCATCGACCATGATCGTCTTCGCATCCACGCGGCGCGCGGCTTGATCGGCGTGGGCGTCGCTGGCGGCGTCAAGGATATCGACCGCGTCGTCGAGCTGATCGAGCGCAAGGGAATTGACCTTCACGGCGAGCACGTCGATCTGGTCGCCGCCTGGGCGAAGCGCGAAAATCCCGAGGACGAGCCGCGGCAGGTGCTCCGCGTCACCAATTCCGCGCAGATCCGCGTCGAGGAGAGCCTCCGCGACCACGCCGCGCGCGCCGCGCTCGACACGTCCGGCGCGCTTGCGGCCGGCGATATCCGGCGCGCCATAGAGGCTTCGGGGCTCGATTTCGACAGCGAGCCGGAGCACGGCGCCGCGCAAAAGGCCGCGATCTATGCGCTCGGCCATGGCGGCGCGCTGTCGCTCCTCACCGGCGTCGCCGGCGCGGGCAAATCCACGCTGCTGCGGCCTCTCGTCGCCGCCTGGAAGGCCGACACGCGCTTCGACGCCTCGGGCCGCGAGCTCGTCGGCGTCTCGACCGCATGGCGACAGGCCGACGCGCTGCAGGACGCCGGCATCGCTCGGACGCGGGCGCTCGAGCCATTCCTCAAATCCGTCGAGGCCGGCGAGTTCGTTCCGACCCGCAACACGATCCTGGTCATAGACGAGATCAGCCAGATCGCGCCGCGGCCGATGCTGCGGCTGCTCGAGCTTCAGGCCGAGACCGGCATGACCATCAAGGCGCTGGGCGACCGCGAGCAGGCGCAGGCGATCGAAGCCGGCGATACGATCGAAATCCTGCGCCGCGCCCTGCCGAAATCGGCGCAACCCGAGCTCCTCACCGCCGTCCGTCAGGTCGATCGGCGAGACCGCCAGATCGCCGGCATGTTCCGCGACTCCGAGGCCGAGACCGCCCTCGCGATGAAGCGCGCCGAGGGAACGGCCATGCTGATCGGCGGCGACTTCGACCAGGTCGCCGCGAAGATCGCCGATTTTTATGTCAGCCGGCGGGACATTCTCGACGCCGCCGGCTCGAAGCGCGGGATCACGATCTCCGCGCCGACCAATGAGGACGCCGCCGCGATCAGCATGGCGATCCGGACGCGGCTCAAAGCGCGCGGCGAGATCGGCGCCGATGAGACAGTTTACAAGGCGATCACGCCGCGCGGCGCGAAGGAGCCGCACGCCTTCGACCTGCCGATCGCCACCGGTGACCATCTGCGCCTCTACCGCTACACCTGGGCCAAGATCGACGGCAAGGAAGGCCCGATCGGCTATAACGGCCATGTCGTGAAGGTGATGGGCAAGACATCCACTGGGCTCGTGCTCCAGAACGCCAAAGGCCAGATCGGCGAGGTCGAATGGCGCCGCCTGACCGATCCCGTCACCAAGCGGCTGATGCTCGGCTTCGGCCATGCGCTGACGATCGACGCCGCGCAAGGCGTCACCTCCGACGAACATATCGACGCGCTCCCCCGTGGCAGCGCCGGCGTCACCGCCTTCAAGGCCTATGTCGCGGAAAGCCGGGCCAGGGGCACGACCTGGACGATGATTTCCGAGGCGGCCGTCCATGAGGCCGAGAGGCGCAGCCGCGCGCTCGGCGACGCCAAGCCGATCGAGGCGGAAGATCTCTGGAAGCGGATCGCCGCCGATATGGCCGCCAAGCCGTATAAATCTCTCGCCCTCGATCTCGTCGAGGCCTGCCGGCGGACGCGAGAGCGGTCGATCGATTCGTTCATCGAGCAGGGCCGCACGTTTCACCGGCGGCCCGCCGACGCCGAGGACCCCGGCCGGAGAGCGCGGGAGCGCGTGCGCTCGAACATCGCCACGGAAGAAGTTGCGCCGCACATCGCCGATCTCTCGGCCGAAGTCGGGCGAAACGCCACCCTATTGCGCGAGGCGAAAGAGAACATCGAATCACGCCTCGTCAGGCAGCGGCCAGAGCCTCCATCTCCGGCCCCTTCTGTCGTTCGGCCCTCTCCGTCGCCGCTTCGATGAAGCTGTGCCTATCCGCTTGATGGAGCGCCGCAACATATAGAGAGCCGATTACGGCGCCGACTCCACGGTTTTTGGCCGGAAGTGACCCAACGTGGACATTCCGGGACCGGTTCCCGCAAGACTGAGATGGGCGGAAAGCGGAACGTCGGCTTCTGATTTTGTAGGTTACAAAGCTGCCCCGCAGGGGCTTACTTGGCTACTTCTCGCAGATATTGGCCGACATGCTCGCTCCAAAGCGCTGGTTTGAACATGAGCGCATGGCCCGTGGGTGCGGCGAGAAATGTGCCTTGTCCGCCTGCAGATCGGAACTTGTCAAAATTCCCTCTGCAATGAGCTATGCTGTAGTACTGGTCAAAGTTGCCATGTAGCCACAGTGTGGGAACCCCCGCGCCAGCGCCTCGCTCGAAAAGCAGTGGATTGACGGATTCGTGGTTCGGGCAACCCCTTCCAAGCCATCCGCCGTTGAAGTTTATGGAGCCGCGGAACGTGTTTGGCCTCATTCCGGCGTACGCGATGGCCAAGACCCCTCCACGTGAGACGCCCCCAACAACAAGCCTTTCCTGGTCTACGTCAGATTGGTCTCGCAGATAGCTGACTACGGCATCAACGTCCTCGACGGCTCGCTCGAAGCCTGCGATCGCGATGTCAACGTCGCAGGAATAGCCGGACCCATCTATAGCTAGACCTTCACCATATACTCCTCCAGATTTTCCCCTTCCCCGCCGTTGAGGGAACAGTGCCATCCATCCGCGTTCGACAAAGTAGTTCGCTACGACCGTCGGAGCCACCGTTCTGGAGTAGAGGGACTTGTTCTGCCCTCTTCCGGTCGAGCCGTGGTTGAACACAATGGTTGGATGCGGACCTACGTCCTTGGGCTTCGCGGTAACGATCTCCAATAAGGCGCCAGGTTCGGCGGAAGGTATAAAGGATTTTTCTAGTTTCATCGAGCCTCCCTGCTTGTCTGCTTACATTGCAGCTATCACTTCGATCAATCGGCCGAAACGGGAGTCGTGCAGCTATGTCTGCTATTGGCGCAATCTCGCCATTCGTGAACGCGAGAGGATCATCTCCATTGGCCGCGGCGCGCAAAGTTCCGCTTCGCGGAAAAGCTAACCCACATCCGTCGCACCCCAGAGCGCTCGACCGCAGGCCTGGG
>NZ_WOVC01000082.1:0-3685 GCF_011378635.1 Methylosinus sp. RM1 | reverse complement strand
ACCCACCCTATTGGATATTGTCATTAGGCAGCGGAACGGAAATGGTTGCGGCTCGCCGAACGAGGGCGTTTCGGATTGCTTGCGCTGGGAGGCGGGGTTGGTCCGGGGTTTTCGTTTCGCGCGGCGATTTCGAGAGAATTCGTCTCCGAGCAAAGAAGAAGAAAGCAGTCGGCGGGCCCTTTTCGCGGGGGCGCGGACGGCGGCGAGATCGGGAGGTCGGGACTTCGCTTCGGTCTTCGGGACTTCGTCCTCGAGAAGAAGTGGCTGCGACGACGAGAACCGTTGGAGACGAAGGCGCGTGCCGAGCAGGGAGGCGGGACGCGGCGAAATCGCTTCGAGAATCCCTGGGAGCACTTAGGAGGAATTGAGATGAGCGTAACGACAGAGACATCGGCCGGCGCAGCCGCCGGCTCAGATGCCATCGTGGACCTGAAGACCATGTGGATCGGCATCGCCGGCCTCAATATTTTCTACCTCTGCATCCGCATCTACGAGCAGATTTTCGGCTGGCGCGCGGGCCTCGACTCCTTCGCTCCGGAGTTCCAGACCTACTGGCTGACGATGCTGTGGACGGAAATTCCGCTGGAGCTCGTGGCCGGCCTCGGCCTCGCCGGCTATCTGTGGAAGACCCGCGACCGCAACGTCGACGCGGTTTCTCCGCGTGAGGAGCTTCGCCGTCACGTCGTGCTGCTGCAGTGGCTGACGGTCTATGCGGTGGCCATCTACTGGGGCGCGAGCTTCTTCACGGAGCAGGACGGCACCTGGCACATGACGGTGATTCGCGACACGGACTTCACGCCGTCGCACATCATCGAGTTCTATCTGAGCTACCCGATCTACTCGATCATGGGCGTCGGCTCGTTCTTCTACGCCAAGACCCGCATTCCGTATTTCGCGCACGGCTATTCGCTGGCGTTCCTGATCGTGGCCATCGGCCCGTTCATGATCATCCCGAACGTCGGCCTGAACGAGTGGGGCCACACCTTCTGGTTCATGGAAGAGCTGTTCGTCGCTCCGCTGCATTGGGGCTTCGTGTTCTTCGGCTGGATGGCGCTGGGCGTGTTCGGCGTGGTCCTTCAGATCCTGGCCGGCGTGAAGCGCCTGCTGGGCAAGGACGGCGTCGCGGCGCTGATCGGCTGATAGCGGCCTGAAAGAGGGCCGCCCGCGCGATCGGCGCGGACGGCCGCCTCCGTCGATTTGAATTTTCCGAATGCTCTCGGAGCGAAGGCTTCGTCCGGACGGCCGCATGGTCGGCGGTTCGGGCGGGGTTTCGAGGAGGGCTCGGGGAGGGCGTCGGCGGGACGAGTTCTAAAGGACAATCCGGCGCGAGAGAGCCGGAGGCAGGTCTCGAGACGCCGGCGCGAAGACGCCGGGCGGACAGACACCAAGGAGAAGAGTGATGTCTACATCGAAGAGCGGGGGGGCAATCGGGCCTTTCCATTCTGTCGCGGAAGCGGCGGGATGCGTCAAGACCTCCGATTGGCTGATTCTGACGCTGCTGTTTCTGGCAGTGCTGGGCGGCTATCATATTCACTTCATGCTGACGGCGGGCGACTGGGACTTCTGGGTCGACTGGAAAGACCGCCGTATGTGGCCGACGGTGATCCCGATCCTGGGCGTGACCTTCGCGGCTGCGGCTCAGGCGTTCCTGTGGGAGAACTTCCGCCTCCCGTTCGGGGCGACCTTCGCGGTTCTCGGCCTTCTGATCGGCGAGTGGATCAACCGCTACGTCAACTTCTGGGGCTGGACCTACTTCCCGATCAGCCTGGTGTTCCCGTCGGCTCTGGTGGTTCCGGCGCTGTGGCTGGACATCATCCTGCTGCTGTCGGGCTCCTATGTGATCACGGCTGTGGTCGGCGCCCTGGGCTGGGGTCTGCTGTTCTACCCGAACAACTGGCCGGCGATCGCGGCCTTCCATCAGGCGACCGAGCAGCATGGTCAGCTGATGTCTCTGGCCGATCTGATCGGTCTCCACTTCGTCCGCACCTCGATGCCGGAATACATCCGCATGGTGGAGCGCGGCACGCTGCGCACCTTCGGTAAGGACGTCGTGCCGGTGGCCGCGTTCTTCTCGGGCTTCGTGTCGATGCTCGTCTACTTCCTGTGGTGGTTCGTCGGTAAGTGGTATTCGACCACCAAGGTGATCCAGAAGATCTGATCCGCCGCAAGGCGTTGGATCGAGCGATCGCTCAAAGCGAGGAGGGGCGGCTGCGAAGGGCTCCTGCAAGAGAGCCCGGGAGCGAGCCGCTCCGGTAAGGACGACAGCGGACGATCGGCCCGACGGGCCGGTCCGCGAAGAGAAACTTGGGAGGTTGTTCCATGAAACTGTTGGAGAGAATGGCCGTGCTGGCGACCGGACGGGTCGCTCGGCTCTTCGGCCTGGGCATGGCGGCTGCGGTCGTCGCGACGATGGGCTCCGTCGCTCCGGCGTCGGCGCATGGCGAGAAGTCGCAGCAGGCGTTCCTGCGTATGCGCACGCTGAACTGGTATGACGTGAAGTGGTCGAAGACCTCGCTGAACGTCAACGAGTCGATGGTGCTCTCGGGCAAGGTGCACGTGTTCTCGGCTTGGCCGCAGGCCGTCGCGAACCCGAAGTCGTCGTTCCTGAACGCCGGCGAGCCGGGCCCGGTTCTGGTTCGCACGGCGCAGTTCATCGGCGAGCAGTTCGCTCCGCGTTCGGTTTCGCTGGAGATCGGCAAGGACTATGCGTTCCAGATCGATCTGAAGGCGCGCCGCGCGGGCCGTTGGCACGTTCATGCGCAGATCAACGTCGAAGGCGGCGGCCCGATCATCGGACCCGGCCAGTGGATCGAGATCAAGGGCGACATGGCCGACTTCAAGGACCCGGTCACGCTGCTGGACGGCACGACCGTGGACCTCGAGACCTACGGCATCGACCGCATCTACGCCTGGCACTTCCCGTGGATGATCGCGGCTGCGGCCTGGATCCTCTACTGGTTCTTCAAGAAGGGCCTCATCGCCTCCTACCTGCGCGTCAGCGAAGGCAAGGAAGACGAGCAGATCGGTGACGACGACCGTCGCGTCGGCGCGATCGTTCTCGCTGTGACGATCCTGGCGACGATCATCGGCTACGCTGTGACCAACAGCACCTTCCCGCGCACGATCCCGCTTCAGGCCGGCTTGCAGAAGCCGCTGACGCCGATCACGGAAGAAGGCACTGTGGGCGTCGGCACCAAGGTGGTGACGGCTGATCTCAAGGGCGGCGTCTACAAGGTGCCGGGCCGCGAGCTGACGGTTCAGGTGAAGATCACGAACAAGACGGATGAGCCGCTGAAGCTCGGCGAGTATACGGCGGCGGGCCTCCGCTTCCTGAACCCCGACGTGTTCACGACGAAGCCGGAGTTCCCCGACTATCTGCTGGCGGACCGTGGTCTGTCGACGGATCCGACGCCGATCGCGCCGGGTGAGACGAAGACGATCGAGATCAAGGTGCAGGACGCGCGTTGGGACATCGAGCGTCTCTCGGACCTCGCCTATGACACGGACAGCCAGGTCGGCGGTCTGCTGTTCTTCTTCGGCCCGTCGGGCAAGCGCTACGCCGCGGAAATCGGCGGCCCGGTCATTCCGAAGTTCGTCGCCGGCGACATGCCCTGATCGAACCTCGAATAGCCTGATGACAACGCCGGCCGGGCCTCGCGCCCGGCCGGTTTTTCTTTGCGCTCCG